>DATCRO010000860.1:0-4142 GCA_036569025.1 Burkholderiaceae bacterium | reverse complement strand
CAGCAGGTGCCTACCTACGGCCTGCCCGACATCACCGGCCTGGCACGCGTGTTCACCGGCTGGGACTTCGACCTGCAGGGCCAGAACGTGGGCACCGGCACCGCGACGCCCGACTTCCTGAAGCGCCCGATGATCCAGGTCCCCGCGCGCTACGAGACCGGCGCGAAGACCTTCCTCGGCACCACCATCCCCGCCGGGACCGATGCGACGACCGGCCTGGCAATGGCGCTCGATGCCATCTCCACGCACCGGAATGTCGCTCCCTTCCTCAGCAGCCAGCTGATCCAGCGCCTGGTCACCAGCAACCCGAGCCCTGCCTACGTCGCGCGCATCGCCGCGGTGTTCGACGACGACGGCACCGGCACGCGCGGCAACCTCAAGGCCGTCGTGCGGGCGCTGCTGCTGGACGCCGAGGCCCGCACGCCCGGCGACGCGACCGCCTACGGCAAGCTGCGCGAGCCCATCCTGCGCTTCACCGGCTGGGCGCGCGCGTACGGCGTCACGTCGCCGAGCGGCCTGTGGGACGTCGGCGACACCTCCGACGCCGCCAAGGGCCTGGCGCAGAGCCCCGGCCGCTCGCCGTCGGTGTTCAACTTCTTCCGGCCCGGCTACGTCCCGCCCGACACGGCGCTCGACGCGAACGAGCTCGAGGCGCCCGAGTTCCAGATCGCCAACGAGTCCTCGGTGGTGGGCTGCATCAACTACCTGCAGCGCGCGGTGCAGGGCTCGATCGCCGACCTCACGCCCGACTACACGTCGCTGCTGGCGCTGGCCGACGACGCCGGCGCGCTGCTGGCGGAGATCAACCTCGTGCTGGCCGCCGACCAGGTGAGCGCCGCGACGATCGCCATGCTCGCGGCGGCCGTCTCCACGATGCCCACCGGCACCGACACGACGCGCCGCGCCCGAGTCAACGCGGCCCTCGTGCTGGTGCTGGCCGCGCCCGAATACATCGTCCAGAAGTGAGGCCCGCATGACCCACGACGCTTCCCGCCGCGCGTTCCTCAAGCGCTCCTCGATGCTCGCGATGGCCGGCACTGCCGCGCCCTGGGCGCTGAGCCTGGCCGCGATGAGCGAGGCCGCCGCGTCGACCGCCACCGACTACAAGGCGCTGGTGTGCGTGTTCCTGTACGGCGGCAACGACTACGGCAATACCCTCATCCCGTATGACGCCGCGCGCTACGCCGCCTACCGGGACATGCGTCCCACCCAGGCCTACACGCAGGCCCAGCTGGCCGGCACGGTGCTGAGCCCCGGCGTCGCCCTGGCCGGCGGCATGCAGTACGCGCTCGCACCCGAGCTGCTGCCGCTCAAGGCCATCTTCGACAGCGGGAAGATGGGCGTGATGCTCAACGTCGGCACGCTGGTGCAGCCCACCACCAAGGCGCAGTACACCGCGGGCAACGTGCCGCTTCCCCCGCGCCTGTTCTCGCACAACGACCAGCAGTCGGTGTGGCAGGCCTCGTCGCCCGAGGGCGCCACGTCCGGCTGGGGCGGCCGCATGGGCGACCTGTTCGAGTCGGGCAACGGCAATGCCGTCTTCACCTGCATCAACGTGTCGAGCAATGCGGTGTACCTCTCGGGCAGGACGGCCACGCAGTACCAGGTGTCCACCAACGGGCCGGTCGCGCTGAACGGCGTGGCCAAGCCGCTGTTCGGATCGAGCGCGTGCTCGACCGCGCTGCAGAACCTCGTGACGGCCTCCAGCGCGAACCTGTTCGAGAACGAGTACGGCCGCATCAGCGCGCGCTCGCTGGGCGCCGGGGGCGCGCTGTCGGCGGCGCTGGCCGCGGGGCCGGCGATCAGCACGCCCTTTCCCACGCCCGGCACGAACCCGCTGGCCGACCAGCTCAAGCTGGTGGCGCGCATGATCAGTACCGCCGACGCCGTGGGCGCGAAGCGCCAGGTGTTCTTCGTGTCGATGGGCGGCTTCGACAACCACGACGGCCTCGCCACGATCCACCCCGGCCTGCTCACCAGCGTGGCACAGGCGCTCGGCGCGTTCCACGCCGCGACGCAGGAGCTCAAGGTGGACGGTCAGGTCACGACGTTCACGGCCTCGGACTTCGGCCGCACGCTCACCGCCAACGACGGCTCCGACCACGGCTGGGGCAGCATGCACTTCATCCTGGGCGGCGCCGTCAACGGCGGGCGCTACTACGGCACGCCGCCGGTGGTGGCCAACGACGGCCCGGACGACGTCGGCCAGGGCCGCCTGCTGCCTTCCACGTCGGTCGACCAGTACGCCGCGACGATGGGCAAGTGGCTGGGCATCAGCGACACCGACCTGCTGACGGTGCTGCCGAACCTCGCGAACTGGGATGCATCGCAGCGCAACCTGGGGTTTGTTTGAGCAGGCTGCGACCAGCGTCAGCTTGACGCGGCACCCTGAAAGCGCTCGGGAACGGCCGTTGCCGCCGAAGGCCATCGCAGTCAACGGAGGCCGCCATGAACACGAAACCTTCGCCGCCCGGCAAGGACAACGCGCCATCGCCGGGCGATCGCCGCGGCCGGCCCGTGCAGACCGGCGCGCTGCCGGGCGGGCAGCCCGGCGTGGGCGTCAACACGTCGCCCTACGAGACGGGACAGTCGAACGTCGACGCGGCCGTGCAGCAGGGCACGGAATACGGCAAGGACAACCTGCGCCAGCGCTGAGCGCCGGCGTCGCGCTTGCCGGCGCCCCCGATCCGGCATGCAGCGGCAGCACCATCCCGCAGATCCAGACGCTGCATGCCGACGACTTCGAGTTCGTCGACCTGAGCGCGATCACGGGGGATGCGCGCTTCGATGCGAACTCGCTCGCCGCGAGCTGGTAGGCGTCGTCATGCAACGCGCCGGCACGCCGATGTCGGGATCGTGCCGCTTGTCGCGTTTTCGCGCGCGCGAGGACGCGCCGGCCGGCACGTCGGTGCCGGTTCGACCGCATGCGTTGGGGCGCCGACACGCCGGCCCGCGTCGAATCGTCCTGCCGGCCCACGAAATGCACGACGGATCGAACAAAACCGTCTACTATCCATTCACGACTCGACGCATGGCGACGAGTCGCCAGGGAAGTACTGCTCGACAAATCCAACAACGACGTCTGGCTCCGCCGGGCCGTCGATGCATGCAGTAGCGAGGGTCTGCAGGACGTCAACGGTCCTGTCACGGAACGACGCGCCACGATCGGCGTGCGGTGCCGGTGTGCTCGCGCTACAGGCTGGGAGGCCCGCATGCAAGGGAAGCTTTCGTCTTCGTCACCGAGCCCGACCCGCGGCCTGGCCGGCGGCGGTACCGTCGGACAAGTCGCCGCGCCGCGCCGTACGATCGATCGGCGGCCGCGACAGGCGGCCCCTTCCGCCGTCGCCCCGGACGCGTCGAGGCATTTCCCGCACGCGCTGAACTGAGGCTGTCGTCGGGGGAGATGCAAGTGCAGGCTCCGATCCCGTCCGGGTCGACGCGTCGCAAGCTCCTGGTCGGCGGCGGCGCTGCCGCCTTGCTGGCGTCGCTGTATGCGCTCGCGCAGCGAAGGCGAGCGCCCGAGCAGGCCCGGGCCGGCATCCGGATCGCCGTGCCCACCGTGCCGCATGCCGGCCTGGTGCACATCGCCGCGGCGCGCGGACTGTTCGCCGGCAAGGGCCTGGACGTCACCCTGCTTCCCCAGAGCTACGGCAAGGCCGCGGTGGCGGAGCTGGTGCGCGGGAACGCGGACCTGGCGGTCGCCGCGGATGTCCCGATCGTCGTCGAGATCCTCAAGGGCGCGCCGCTGAGCATCGTTGCATCGGTGGCCAACGCGTCCAACGAGCTGGCGGTGCTGGGCCGCATCGACCGCGGCATCCGCTCGGCGGCCGACCTGCCCGGGCACAAGGTGGGCGTCACGCTCGGGACGAGCGGCGAATATTTCCTGTGGGCCTTCCTGGTGCGGCATCGCATCGCGCCGCAGTCGGTCGAGCTCGTCGACCTGCCGCCCTCGGGCCTCATCGACGCCCTCAGACGCGGCATCGTGGACGCCATCACCGCCTGGCAGCCCGTGCGGCACGAGGCCGAGCTGGCGTTCGGCGATCGCGCCGTCTCCCTGAGCGCGCCCGACGCCTATGCGCAGACCTACGCCCTGGTGGGCCGCCAGGACTACGTGCAGGCCCACCGGCGGCCCCTGGGGCGGG
>DATCRO010000859.1:0-2342 GCA_036569025.1 Burkholderiaceae bacterium | reverse complement strand
GGCCTTGTGCATGCCGACGATCTCGACCAGAGGCGCGTTGCTCATGCCAGCCGCTCCCCGGTCCAGCGACGGTACAGCACGTCGAAGGCGACCGCCACGATCAGCACCTGGCCGATGATGATCATGCGCTGGCCGATGCCCACGTCCATCAGCAGCAGGCCGCTGTCCAGGAACTGGATGATCAGCGCGCCCAGCACCGAGCCCAGCACGGTGCCGCTGCCGCCCGACAGGCTCACGCCGCCGATCACGGCCGCGGCGATGACGTACAGCTCCATGCCGGTGCCCATCGAGTTGGTGCCCGCGTTCAGGCGCGAGACGGCGACGATCGCGGCGATGGTGATCGTCACCGACAGCAGCAGGAACAGCTGCAGCGTCACGCGGCGCACCGGGATGCCCACGAGGCGCGCCGCCTCGGGGTTGCCGCCGATCGCGTAGACGTAGCGCCCGAAGCGCGTGCGCCGCACGATGAAGGCGACGACGATCACGACCGCGCCCCAGATGACCACCGGCGCCGGCACGCCCTGGCCCTGGGGCTTGCCCGGCAGCTGGTAGGCGCACATCGCCGCGGTGAACGCGGCCAGCAGCGCGAGCAGGCCGGCGGTGAACGCGACATCGGCCGCGAGCGGCCGCAGCGGGAAGCCGTGGCGCGTCTTGGCGCGCCGCGCAGCCACCACGCGCCAGCACAGCAGCAGCGCGAGCACGGCGGCGAGCGTCCAGCTGCCCGCGATGCCGAGGGCGCCGTCGAGGCCGCCGCCGAACCACAGGAAGACGGGATCGGTCACGGGCTGCGTCTTGCCGTTGGCCACGATGAAGGCCGCGCCGCGGAACGACATCAGGCCGCCCAGCGTGACGACGAACGACGGCACGCCGAGATAGGCGGTGAGCCCGCCCTGGTACGCGCCGACCAGCAGCGCCGCGGCGAGGCCGGCCAGGCAGGCCCACGTCCAGCTCCAGCCCGCGGTGTACTGGAGATAGGCCACGAGCACGCCGACGAAGCCCACCACCGAGCCGACCGACAGGTCGATGTGGCGCGCGACGATCACCAGAGAGATCGCGGTGGCGACGATGCCCACGACCGCCGTCTGCTGCGCGATGTTGTACAGGTTCTCCGGCGTCAGGAAGTTGCCGGTGAGCACGTGGAAGGTGGCCGCCATGACCGCGAGGACGACGGCCATCAGGCCGAGCCGCAGGTCGAGCGCGCTGAGCTGGAGCGATTCCATGGGAGGGGATGTTGCGCCGCGGCCGCGCGCGCGTCACGCACGCGCGGCCGCGCGGGGCTTCACTTGCAGGCCGGGGGCGCCTTGGCCGCGTCGACGCCGCGGCACAGGTTGTCCTTGCTGATCCAGCCGGCCTTGACGACGACGTCGAGGTTGGCGCGGGTGATCGGCACCGGCTTGAGGAACTTGGAGTCCAGCGTCACCTTGTGCTCGCCGCCCGTCCATTTCTTCGTGCCGGGCACCGGCTTGCCGCTGGCCAGGTCGACCGCCGCGTCGGCGGCCTCGCGGCCGAGGTCGCGCGCGTCCTTCCAGACCGACACCGTCTGCGTGCCGAGCGCCACGCGGTTGAGCGCCGCCTGGTCGCCGTCCTGGCCCGACACCGGCACGCCCGAGATGCCGCGCGCCGACAGCGCCGCCACCACGCCGCCGGCGGTGCCGTCGTTGGACGCCACCACCGCGTCGACCTTGTTGTTGTTGCGCGTGAGGATCTGCTCCATGTTCTTCTGCGCCACCTCCGGCTTCCAGCCCTCGGTGTACTCCTCGCCGACGATCTTGATCGCGCCCGACTTGATGGCCGCGGCGAGCACCTCCTGCTGGCCCGCGCGCAGGAAGTCCGCGTTCGGGTCGGTGGGCGAGCCCTTGATCATCACGTAGTTGCCCGTGGGCTTGACGGAGAACACGGCGCGCGCCTGCATGCGGCCGACCTCCTGGTTGTCGAAGGTGATGTAGTAGACGCCGGGCTGGTCGATCAGGCGGTCGTAGGCGATGACGGGGATGCCGCGCTGCTTGGCCTTGGCGAGGGCAGGGACGATGGCGTCCTTGTCCGTCGCCAGGATCACCAGCGCCTTCGCGCCCTTGGCGATCAGGCCGTCCACGTCGGCCAGCTGCTTCTCGGGCGAGCCGCCCGCGTCGGCGCTGACGTAGGTGGCGCCCCGCTTGGCCAGTTCGGCCTTGATGGCGGCTTCGTCCGTCTTCCAGCGTTCTTCCTGGAAGTTGGACCAGCTCACGCCGACCACCACCTGGGCGTGGGCCGCGGCGGCGCCCGCGAGGAGGCCGGCGGTCAAGAGTGCGTGCTTGAGGTTCATGGCTTGTCTCCGGTTGTTGTCGTGCGTCGTCTCGCCCTTT
>DATCRO010000858.1:0-7327 GCA_036569025.1 Burkholderiaceae bacterium | reverse complement strand
GGCGTGGCTGGAGGAGCAGTTCCCCGCGGCCTTGGGCGACGGCGCACGCTACGGGCTGGCGATCACCTATTCGCTGGAGGGCCGCGACCACGGCGGCGCGCTGGAGACCGCCGGCGGCATCGCCAAGGCGCTGCCGCTGCTGGGCGAGGCGTTCTGGGTCGTGTCCGGCGACGTCTTCGTGCCCGATTTCCGCTTCGACCCCGCCGATGGGCAGGCCTTCGCCGACTCCGGCGCGCTGGGCCAGTTGTGGATGGTCGACAACGCGCCGCACCATCCGCGCGGCGACTTCGGCATCACCGCCGACGGCCTCGCGAGCCGCGACGCCACGCCGAAGTTCACCTGGGCCAGTATCGGGCTCTTTCGCGCCGCACTGTTCGCCGACGTTCCGGTGGGCACGAAGCTCGCGCTGCGGCCGAAACTGGAATTCGCGCTCGACCAGCGGCGGCTGCGGGCGAAGAAGTATGACGGGCGGTGGACCGATGTCGGGACGATGGAGCGGCTGGCGGCGTTGAACGCCGGGGACTGACGACGGCGCGCCACGGCTGCAGCGGTCTGGCCTCTCCTTGACGTCGCGCCATGCCGCCGCCGAAGGCTGCACGGCCGATCGCGATGTCGAGGCGAAGGCCTGACCTCGATCGTCGGCTGATGTTCGAGGTCAGGCCTTCGCCTCATGTCGCCGGCGGCGCCACCGCCATCGGCTGCGCCGCGGCGGCAACATGAGGAGAGGCCAGACCCCTCTGGTCCCTGCCCGCCACAATGAAAGGCCCGGCGAACCGGGCCTCCGAAAGATGGGGTCAGGTCTTGAATCTTGCACGCTCAACCTGTCGTCTGCGATCAAGGCGCTGCCGTGCAAGATTCAAGACCTGACCCCATCCGGATGACGCCGGCCCGCGCAACATTCAAGACCTGACCCCGCTCGGTGACGCGTCGGCCCGGCGAACCGGGCCTTCGCATGCGGCGCGCGGCGCTCAGGCCGCCAGCGGCTTCGTGATCTCGTCGATGCGCGCCAGCACGTCCGGCGTCAGCTTCGCGACGATCTCGGAGGCCTTCAGGTTGTCCTTGAGCTGCTTGACGCTGGAAGCGCCCGTGATGACCGTGCTCACGCGCGGGTTCTTCGCGACCCAGGCGATGGCCAGCTGCGCGGTCGTGGCGCCCAGGTCGCGCGCGATCGGCTCCAGCCTGGCGACGGCGTCGTTCTTGGCCTGGTCGGTGAGCTGGTCGTGCAGGAAGCTCATGTTCTGCATCGCGCCGCGGCTGCCGCCGGGGATGCCGGACTTGTACTTGCCGGTGAGCAGGCCCGAGGCCAGCGGGCTCCAGGTGGTCAGGCCCAGGCCGATGTCGTCGTACAGGCGCGCGAACTCCTGCTCGACCTTCTGGCGGTGGAACAGGTGGTACTGCGGCTGCTCCACGACCGGCTTGTGCAGGTGATGGCGCTCGGCGATCTCCCAGGCGGCGCGGATGTCGGACGCCGACCACTCGCTCGTGCCCCAGTACAGCGCCTTGCCCTGGGTGATCATGTCGCTCATCGCGTGCACGGTCTCCTCGATGGGCGTGTTCGGGTCGGCGCGGTGGCAGTAGACGAGGTCGAGGTGGTCCAGGCCGAAGCGCTGCAGCGAGCCGTCGATGGCCTGCATCAGGTACTTGCGGTTCAGCGTGTTCTTGCGGTTGACGGTGACCGCGTCCGGCAGGCCCCAGAAGAACTTGGTCGACACCGTGTAGTTCAGGCGCGCCCAGCCGAGCTTCTTGAGCGCCGCGCCCATCACCTCCTCGCTCTTGCCGCCGGCGTAGGCCTCGGCGTTGTCGAAGAAGTTGACGCCGGCGTCGTAGGCGGCGGCCATCATCTCGACGGCGGCGTCGACGTCCACCTGGTTGGCATAGGTGACCCACGATCCGAGCGACAGCTCGCTCACCTGCAGGCCAGCGCGGCCCAGTCGACGGTATTGCATTGGCGTATCTCCATGACGTCGCCTGCGTATCAACGCGATCGCAGGCATCGGGCCACAATAGCATTCCCCGCCCGACCCTCGCTCCCATGGTGACAACGCACGACAGCCGATCCTCGACCCCGCCGCGCCTGGCGGTGATCGGCGGCGGGCCGGTGGGCCTGTCGCTGGCGCTGCTCATGCGCCAGCGCTGCCCGGCCTGGTCCGTCAGCGTGTTCGACACGCGCGACGCCGCCAAGGACATCTCGGGCGACCCGCGCACCCTCGCGCTGTCGCTCGGCAGCGTGCAGGTGCTCGAGCGCCTGCGTGCCTGGCCGGCCGGCCAGGCCGCGCCGATCCGCCAGGTGCACGTGTCCCAGGCGCCGCCGACGCTGGCCATGCCGTTCGGCGAGCCGGTGGTGCACATCCGCGCCGACGAGCTGGGCGTGCCGCTGCTGGGCGCCGTGCTGAGCTACGGCACGCTGCTCGCGCCGCTGCAGAAGGCCTTCCTCGACGCCTGCGCCACGACGGACGGCGCGCTCGGCTCGCGCGACGCCGGCCTGCACGCGCGCTTCGGCACCGCCGTCGCGGGCGTGAAGACCGATGGCGACGGCGCCGTCGTCACGCCCGAGAGCGGCGTGGCCGAGCGCTTCGACCTCGCGGTGATCGCCGAGGGCGGCGTGTTCGCGGAGCAGTCGCGCAAGGCCGTCACGCACGACTACCGGCAGACCGCCTGGGTGGGCAGCGTCACGCTGCGGGGCGCGACGCCGGGCCTGGCGATGGAGCGCTTCACGCGCGACGGCCCGCTGGCGCTGCTGCCGCTGCCGTCGCCGCCCGGCAGCGACCCGAAGACCGCGCGCGCCGCGCTGGTGTGGTGCGTCGATTCGACCGACGACCCGGTCGCGCCGCTGACCGACGCGCAGCGCCTGGCGGTGCTCGCCACGCGCCTGCCCGACGCGGTCGGCACGCCGGTGGCGATCTCGCCGCTGAAGTCGTTCGCCCTCGGCCTCAATGCCGAGGCCAGCCTCGTCCACGGCCACGTCGTGCGCATCGGCAACGCGGCGCAGACGCTGCATCCCGTCGCCGGCCAGGGCCTGAACCTCGGGCTGCGCGACGCTTTCCTGCTGGTCGACCGGCTGGCCGACGGCGTCCACGCCAGCGACGCGGGCGTCGCCCGCGCGCTGCGCGGACTCGCGTTCGCGCGCGCGCCTGACCGCTGGAGCGTCATCGGGGCCACCGACTTCCTTGCCCGCAGCTTCACCTGGCACGCGCCGGGGCTGGCCGCCGCGCGCGGCCTGGGCCTCGCGGCGCTGCAGGCCTTCCCCCCCGCCAAGCGCGCGTTCGCGCGTCAGATGATGTTCGGCTGGCGCTGAACTTCCCAGTTATCCCCAGAGAGAGACAGCCATGTTCGTGGTCGCGGGCGAAGCCCTGATGGATGTGTTCACCGGCGCGACGACGCCCACGGGCATCGTGCTCGACGCGCGCATCGGCGGCTCGCCGCTGAACGTCGCGTTCGGCTTCGCGCGCATGGGCCGGCCGGTCGCCTTCCTGGGCGGCATCTCCAGCGGCGAGCTGGGCGGCCGGCTGCTGGACGCGCTGCGCGCCGAGGGCGTGTCGCTGGACGCCGTCCACCGCAGCGGCGCGCCCACCACGATCAGCCTGGTCGGCGTCGACGCCAAGGGCGTGCCCGAGTACGCGTTCTACGGCACCGGCGCCGCGGACCGCACGCTGCCGCTGGCCGCGCTCGATCGCATGCCGGCCGACGCGCGCCTGCTGCACGTCGGCTCGTACACGATGGTGGTGGGCGAGACGGCGGCCACGCAGCGCGTGCTGGTCGAACGCGTGCACGGCAAGATGGTGGTCAGCTACGACCCGAACCTGCGCCTGAACGTGGAGCCCAGCCTGCAGGCGTGGCGCGACACGCTCGACTGGATGCTGCCGCGCACCGACGTCCTCAAGCTGAGCGACGAGGACCTGGGCCTGCTGTACCCCGGCATCGACCCCGCCGCCTTCGCCGCCGACTGCCTCGGCAAGGGCGCCGGCCTGGTGGCGCTCACGCGCGGCGGCAAGGGCGCGTTCGCGTGGCACGCCAGCGGCGTCGTCGAGGTGCCGCCGGTGCATGTCGACGTGATCGACACGGTCGGCGCGGGCGACACGTTCCAGTCCGCGCTCCTCACGCGCCTGGACGAGCTGGGCGTGCTGACGCCCGAACGCGTGCGCGGCATGGACGCCGAGACGCTGCTGGACGCGATGCGCTTTGCCGCCCAGGCGGCGGCGATCACCTGCTCGCGGCGCGGCGCGGACCTGCCGCGGCGCGCGGAGATGGGCATCCGCTGAGCGTCAGGCGGCTCGCTCAGGGCCGGTCGCGCCCCTCGTGCGCCGGCGCGTACGCCGCGTGCACCAGCCGCTGCTCCTCCACCGGCGTGCGGCCGAACAGGCGCTTGAACTCGCGACTGAACTGCGACGCGCTCTCGTAGCCGACGCGGCTGGACGCGCGGCTCGCGCTCACGCCGTCCTGGATCATCAGCAGCCGCGCCTTGTGCAGGCGGGTCGCCTTCAGGTACTGGATCGGCGAGGTCGCCGTCACCGTCTTGAAGTGCGCGTGGAACGACGCCGCGCTGAGGTTGACCTCCTGCGCCAGCGTCTCGACGTCCAGCCGCTGGTGGTAGTCCATGTGGATGCGATGCAGCGCCTTGGCGATCTGGCCGAAGTGGCCGCGCTGGGCGAGCGCCGCGCGCAGCGCCGGGCCCTTGGGGCCGGTCAGCACGCGGTAGCAGACCTCGCGCACCAGGCTCGCGCCGAACAGCCGGGTCTCGATCGGCGAGCGCAGCGCGCGCAGCAGGCGGATCACCGAGTCGGCCAGCGGCGCGTCGACGGGCGCGGTGGCGACGCTCTCGGCGCCAGGCACGGGCTCGAACGCCGGGTCGATGGCCAGCGCGAGGTCGGCGATGACGGCCAGGTCCAGCTTGACCTTGATGACCAGCAGCGGATCCCGCGGGGATGCGAAGGTCTCGCCTTCGAAGGGCATCGGCACCGAGGCCACCATGAACTGGTGCGCGCCGTACTCGATCACCTGGTCGCCGAAGTAACCCCGCTTGCGGCCCGAGCAGACGATGACGACGCACGGGTCGTGCAGCACCGGCGTGCGCGGCAGCGACTTGTTGGAACGGCCGAAGGCCACGCCTTCCAGCAGCGAGTGCGTCATGCCCTCGTCGGGCGCCAGCTCGGCCACCAGGGCCGTCATCTCCGCATGCAGGGCGGCGTCATCGTCGTGCGCCATGGCGCATCCTCCGCGGTCATCGATCGATGACGAGACTCTAAAGGAACAGGCCAGGAATGAGAAACGAAACGGTCATATTCGGATCAAGTTTGGAGGTTTAGGCAATAAGTCTGGAGTTTCAGGACTTCTCCCGGCGCCCGCCATTTCCTAAACTTCCTTCACCCGGCCTCGACAGGGACCGGCGCGAGCGGCCTCCCCGGCTGCCCTGCCAGCGAGCCCCGTGCGAGGCCCGCGCAGAGACGACGCGCCGTCCCCGCCCGCGGCGAGCCCGGGTCACGGCAAGCCACGCGGGCGCCCGTCCTCCACGGGCCGTGACGACATCGACGCGTCACGCCAGGACCCCATTCGAACCCCGACGCCTTCGGCGCGCTCCGTGCAGCGCGAGCCGACGGCATGACCACCCCTCTCGAGGAGAAGATGATGAATCGACAGACTTGGTTCGTGACCGGCGCGGCGTCGCTCCTGGGCGCCGACATCGTCCGCCACGCGCTCGCCGCCGGCCATCGCGTCGTCGCGGTCGACCCCGACCCGCTGGCCGCGCTGCAGCGGCTTGCGGACGTCGCGGGCGAGCGGCTGCTCCTGCTGCCGCTGGACGAGATCGACGCCCGCGAGGTCGGCCGCGTCGTGCAGGCCGTCGTCGATCGCTTCGGCGGCATCGACGTCCTGGTGCATGGCGCGGCCGCCTGCAGCCCGCGCAGCCCCGTCGACGCGCCCACGCCCGCGCACGACTTCAGCGCCTCGGTGCGCTCGCTGTTCAACATCACGCGCGGCGTGCTGGAGGCGATGCGCGAACAGGGCGCCGGCCGCATCCACCACCTCGTGCCACCGCCCGAGCTCCGGCGTGGGCCGGCGCTGTTCTCGATCGCCGGCTTCTGCGAGGCCGTCGCCGCGGACGTCGCGCCGTTCGGCATCGAGGTGACGGCCGTGCCGTCGCACGAGGCGATGGCGCTGCTGCGCGCGGCCTCCGGGCGCGACCGCGGGGAGCTGCTCGAGCAAGCCTGAGCCAAGCTCACGTCCTGGGCCTGGCGAGGCCGGCGTCTCGCACAATCGCGTCGTCGACACCACGCGAGCACTGCCATGACTTCGGACGAACAAGCCATCCGCGAGGCGCACGCGACCTGGATCGCCGCCGTCAACGCCGGCGACCTGGCCGAGTTGCAGGGCCCTGATGACGGCCGACGCCGTGTTCATGAACCCGGGAAGCGCCGCCATCGGGCCGGCCGAGTTTCCCGTCAACTTCGGCCGTGCGCAGCGCCAGTTCCAGGTGCGCTGCGTCAGCGACCCGAAGGACGTCGCGATCTCGGGCGACCTCGCCGTGGTCTGCAGCCGCGACGCGCTGTCGCTGATGCCGCGCGAGGGCGGCGCGGCCCTCGAGATGGCCGGCGACCGGCTGACGGTCTACCGGCGCGGACTGGACGGCCGCTGGCGGCTGGCGCGGGACGCGCACACGTTGTCGCCGGTGATGGCGCGGCAGTGACGGGCGTGTCGGGGAGGATTTCTGGATGCGCCGTCCAGGAGGTCCCCGACGCCATGTGGCCGTCACGCGCCGCGGATCGCGGGCGGCACGATGGCGCCGGCGCTCGCGCTGGCCGCGGTGAGCGCGGACTCCCACCGCTCGAACAGCGCGAAGTCCATGGGCCGGGGCACGGCCGTCGACGGATCCCACATGCGGCGTTCGACCTTGCCCAGGTGGCGGCCGTAGACGTGGATGCCGCGCGCCGGCCGCGCCGACGGGTTGCCGATGAAGTGGATGCAGTCGGGCGCCAGCACCAGCGTGTCGCCCGATCGCAGCTCGTGGCGCGCGCTGCGTTCGAGCATGCCGGCGCGCTCGACGAACAGCTCGTCCACCTCGCAGCCCTGCGAGACGCCGATGACGGCCCAGGTGCCGTGTTCATGGATGGCGCTGGTGCCGAACGGCGGCAGCACGAGGTCGACGATCAGCAGGTCGTCCGCGGCATGCAGGAGTTCCTCGTGGCCCCAGGCCTCGGGATGATCGCGTTGCGAGGCGAGGGCGAGCCGCACCAGCCGGGTGATGTCCGCGGCGCCCCCGCCGGCCGCGATGCACTCGATGCAGCGCGCGACGAAGGCCTCGGGTCCCAGGCTGGGCTCGGGCGCCGGGTGCTCT
>DATCRO010000857.1:0-5634 GCA_036569025.1 Burkholderiaceae bacterium | reverse complement strand
GTACAGGCTCGCCTCGCCCGGCGGGCGCGTCTTGAAGCGCTTGTGCACCCAGTAGTACTGCGCCGGGTTGCGTCGCACTTCCGAGGCGATCCATTCGTTCATGCGCGCCGCGTCGGCCACCGGGTCGTCGGTGGGGAAGTCCGTCCACGGCTCGAGGAAGCGCACGCGGTAGCCCTGGCCGCCCGGCAGGATCTCGGCGACCACGGGCTGCACGGTCATGTCGAGCGATTTGGCCATCTTCGACGGCGCCAGCAGCGTCGCCGCGGGCACGCCCATGAAGGGCACGAACACGGCCTCCTGCGGGCCGAAGTCCATGTCGGGCAGGTTGAAGAAAACGTAGCCGCGGCGGATCGCGCGGATCAGCGGCAGCGCCTTCTCGTGGCGCGAGAACACGTTGCCGTTGCCAAAGCGCAGGCGCCCCTTGCGGATGGCAACGTCGAAGGCCTCGATGCTCTGGCGCTGGTAGATCGAGCCGACCGGGCGGTTCTGGAACAGCTGCGAGGCCGAGCCCGCCACGTCCAGCGCCACGAAGTGCGGCACCAGCCACATCACCGCGCCGGTCGAGCGCTCGGCAAAGCCCACGTCGCCCTCGACGCGGATCAGCCGCCGCAGCCGCTCGGGCGGCGCATGCCAGAGCAGGCCGCGCTCCAGGATGCTGCGCGCGATCCACTGGAAGTTCTCGCGCGCGATGGCGCGGCGTTCCTCGGGCGGCTTGTCGGGCATCGTCAGCTCGAGGTTGCGCAACGCGATCCGGCGGCGCGAGCCGGCCAGCAGCCACAGCAGCCGGCCCAGGCCCCGCCCGATGGCGGCCTGCATCGCCAAAGGCAGCCAGCTGAGCAGCCACAGGAAGCCCAGCACCAGGCGAGCGACGACGTTCATTCGGTTCCTTCGGGGCGGGACTCCGCCGTCTCGGCCGCGCGCGGGGCCTTGTAGCGGTTGTAGCCCCACAGGTATTGGCCGGGGTCGGCCAGGATCTCGCGTTCCATGGTCTCGTTGACGATGGTGGCGGCCTCGACCAGCGACGCCGCGTCGGTGCCCGCGGGCAGCGGCCGCACCAGCTCGCTGGCGTGGATGACGTAGCCGGCGCCGCGCGGCAGTCGTTCGCAGCGCAGCACCAGGCAGTGCGCGCCGGCCTGTTGCGACAGGCGCGCGGCCAGCGTCATGGTGTAGGCCGGCTGGCCGAAGAACGGCGCCCACACGCCCTGGCTTTCGGGCGGCACCTGGTCGGGCAGCAGGCCCACCGTTTCGCGTCGCTTGAGTGCGCGCAGCATCTGGCGCACGCCGGCCAGGCTGGCGGGCGCGGTAGGCATCGTGGGACGCCGGCGCGCCCGTTCCTGGAACTCGCGCAGCCAACGCTGGCGGGCCGGGCGGTACAGGACCGTCACCGGCTGGACGCCGCCCCAACGCGCCGTGTAGGCCCGCGCGGCGACCTCGAAGCTGCCCATGTGCGGCGTCAGGATCACCAGCGGCCGGCGCTCCGCGATGTAGCCCTCCAGCGCCTCGGCGCCGCGCCACTGCACCTTGCGCAGCAGGTCGTCATTGGTCGCCGTCAGCCACAGCCACGGCGTCTCGGCCACCATCCGCCCGGCCTCGGCGATCGAGCGCCGCCGGTCGCGCGCGGCCACGCCCGCCAGCCCGGCGTTCGTGCGCAGCCGGCGGCGGTACGTGGGCGAGCACAGCCAGACGAGCCAGCCCAGCAGGCCGCCGACGGCATGCAGCAGGCCCAGCGGCCAGCGCGAGATCCAGGCAACGAGGAACATCCAGTGGCGTGTGACGAGGTGGTCGGCGATTATCCCTTTCGCTGCGGCCGTGCTGTCGCGCGCTCCCGACGGGCGTCCGGTCCGGTTACAGGGCTATCCCGCGGGCAGGCTACAGTCTGCGGATGCACTCGACCACCCACGCCCCCCGCCGCTCGCGCCCGGCCACGCGCGCGACCCTCGCCGCCGCCGTGCTGGCGCTCGCCACCGCCGCCCCGGCGCACGCCGAGACCGGCACCGGCACCGCGCTGAAGAACACCGCCATCGCGGGCACCATCGCCACCTGGACCGTCGCCGCGCTCAAGGGCGCGCCGTTCTTCGACTGCCTGGGCCGCGGCACGCCGGGCAACGACGGCTGGGGCGCCCGCGCGTTCGCGGCCAAGGACGCCGAGCTGTCGACCGAGTCGATCGGCGCCGAGCGCCACGAATGCAAGCTGACAGAGGCCGGCCCGTTCTCCCTGGACATGTCGCCGCTGCTCTCGGCGAGCGCCTGGCAAGGCAAGGACGACAGCCTGTATTCGCACAGCGCGTGGGACGTCGCCTTCGTGCCGATGATGCACTGGCGCTACCCGGTGTCCGGCGGCGCGCGCCTGGACCTCGAGTTCGGCATCGGCCCGGCCTACCTGAGCGAGACCAACATCGGCAACCGCCGGAAGGGCAGCAACTTCCAGTTCTCCGACCACTTCGGCGTGGGCGTCAGCAGCGCCGACGGCCACTGGCGCGCCGGCTTCGCGTTCCGCCACATCAGCAACCTGTCGATCAAGACGCCCAACAACGCGGTCGACTTCAAGGGCATCGCGATCGAGTACACGCCCTGATCGGCCGCTCGCGCGAATGAAAAGGCGGCCCGTGGGTCGCCTTTTCGTTTCATGCCGGTGTCAGGTCTTGAATCGCTGCCGTGTCAGATGGCGGGGTCAGGTCTTGAATGTTGCGGGGTCAGGTCTTGAATCGTTCACTCAAGACCTGACCCCGCAACATTCAAGACCTGACCCCGACAGAAGTCGACCCCGACAGAAGTCGACCCCGACAGAAGTCGACGAAGACCGGATTCAGCTCTTTGCCAGCGCCTCGCGCCGCCGCCGCAGGCGTCGCCATCGCAGTGCGACGTGGCGCAGCCAGGCCTCGCGGATGAGCCAGCCGCTGGCCCAGACCGCCAGGCCGGCGAACAGGGTGTCGCTGAGGAAGTGGCCGCCCTCGGCGATGCGGGCCAGGCTCACGATGACGCCCCAGGCGAGGCCGATCCACAGCCAGCGCCGGCGCGTGGCCACGCTGCCCATCAGGCCCACGGCCATCAGGATGTAGCCCGACGTGGCGTGGCCGCTGACGAACGAGCAGTTGTGCTCGCATTGGTTGGTGGGCGTGAGCGCCGGCGAGAAATGCGCCGTGCCGCCGAACTCGGTGACCTGCACGGGCCGCGCGCGGCCCCAGTATTCCTTCAGGCCGGCGTTGACCAGCAGACCCGAGCCGAGGAGGCTGACCCAGGCCAGGGCCGCGAGCCGGCGCGACCAGCGTCCGCCGATCGGGTGCGGGCGCCAGATCGACAGCACGATCACGACCAGGCCCACCAGCGCGTAGAACTTCCCCGACCACGGGATGCCGTGGTACAGCAGGCGCACGAACGCGAACTGGTCGCCGATGAAGGCGCCGGCCTTGTCGTGGAACAGGCCACTGGCCCACAGGTCCAGCTGCGGCCATGCCGTGAAGATCCAGGCCAGCAGCAGCGCCGCCGTCAGGCCGATCCAGCCGGCCTTGTTGCGGGCGCGCCAGCCACGGCGCGCCGCGCGGGCGTTCGGGGCGTCGCTCACTTGCCCTTCTTGGCCGGCAGCGCGGCTGGTGCAGGCGCGGGAGCGGGCGCGACCGCGGAGGCCGCGGCCGGCGCGGACGCCGGGTTCAGCTTGGCGGCGACCGCCGCGGCGGCCGCGCTGGCGGCTTCGGCGGCCTCGGAGGCGGCCTTGGCCGCCGCGATGGCCAGCGCCTGGGCCGATGCGGCCTCGCTCGCCGCCTGCGCCGCGTCGCGCTCGGCGCCGATGCGCGACAGCGGCTCGGACGCCGCCGGCGCCGGGCGCACCAGCGCATAGCCGCGCACCTGCTGCACGACCTCCAGCTTGGCGAGCTCGTCCGGCTTGACGCGGTCGATGCGCGTGAACGCCCAGTCGCCGCCCTTGGGGTCGGCGCGCTCGGCCGTCTGGTTCAGGTAGAACGCGATGCTGGGCTGGTGCAGGCGCCACTGCACGACGCGCTGGCGATCGAGCAGCGTCATCTGCGCGATGGGCACGGTGCGCGCGAGCGTGCGGATCGGATCCTGGATGGCCTGGCCCCACCAGGGCAGGACTGCCAGCACCAGCCAGCCGGCCGCGAGCAGGCCGGCGGCGATCGCGCCGTCGGCCTCGCTCAGGTAGTTGCGCACGTTGGGCACCCAGATCGTGAGCGCGAACACGAGCAGGCCCACGGGCACCGCCACCCATACCCACGGCGCGGGCGGCGCGGTCGACAGCAGCGCCTTGTACAGCGGGTCGCTCGTGGTCTCGGACAGCGAATGCGCGAGCCATGGGCTGGCCGCGCCGAGCGCCACCACCGCCACGATCGTCACGCACAGGGCCAGCCGCAGATTGAGCTTGGCGCCCACCAGTTCCTGCGCCGCCAGCAGCATCAGCGGCGTGAAGCCGTACAGCACGTAGTGCGGCAGCTTGGTGCCCGACAGCGAGAAGAACACCAGGACGAAGCCCAGCCACCCGAGCAGGAAGCGGCCGATCGGCTCGTTCCAGCGCGCCTTCAGATGCATGGCCAGCGGCACCAGCAGCGGCGTCCACGGCATCATCTCGACCGGCAGCATCCACAGGTAGTAGAACAGGCTGCCGGCGTGGCCTTCCAGCGAGCCGGTGAAGCGCTCGACGTTGTGGTGCAGCAGGAAGCCGTCGATGAACGCCATGCCGTGGCGCGCGATCGCGTAGACGTACCAGGGCGCGGCGATGAGCACCATCAGCCCCCACGCCTTCGGATCGCTCACCAGGCGCTGCAGACGCGAGCGGTCGCGCTTGGAGAACAGCCAGATGCCGGCGGCCGCGGCCGGGATCAGCAGTGCCACCGGCCCCTTGGCCAGCAGCCCCAGGCCGATCCACGCGAAGGCGCGGCGGCGCGGCGTGTCCTGGCCGTTCTCGAGATGGCGCCAGAGGTCGAGCGCCGCCAGGGTGAGCAGCAGGTTCAGCAGCGAGTCGGCGGTGGCCGCGCGGCCGATCAGCATCGGCCCGAGGCTGGTGGCCAGGATGCCGGCAGCCGCGATGGCCACCGACGGCCCGAAGCGCCGCCACGCGAACTGGCCGATGGCCAGGCACCAGAAGAACGCGCACAGCGCGGACGGCAGGCGCACCGCGAACTCGTTCAGGCCGAAGGTCTTCAGGCTGATCGCCTGGAACCAGTAGACCAGGATGGGCTTGTCGAAGCGGTCGACGCCGTTGAGCGTGGTGCTGCCCCAGTCGTGGCCCACCGCCAGCTCGCGCGTGGCCTCGGCGAACGCGCCCTCGTCGACGTCGAACAGCGGCGCCGCGCCCAGGCGCGCGATCCACAGCGCCAGCAGCACCGTCATCAGCAGGCCCAGCAGGCGCAGCGACGGCGTCGCGCCGTGCGCGCGGCTCATCGGCGCGGCCACGGCGATGACGGTGTCGGCCTCGGGCGAGGCCGAGTGGTGGCCGCTGGCGACCACCGTGTCCTCGTCGTCGGACGCGAAGGCGCGTGCGAAGTCGTGCTCGTCGTCGCGCGTCATCATCGTCAGCGGGATCGGGCGCGAGGCGCGATGTTCCGCGGCCGACGGCGGCGGCGTGCGCACCGGGGCCGGCGCGATCTTGTCGAACGAACGCGGGGGCGGCGGCGGGGGCAGCGG
>DATCRO010000856.1:0-8289 GCA_036569025.1 Burkholderiaceae bacterium | reverse complement strand
CGGTCAGCGACGTGGCCGAGATGCCGCCCAGGTTGACGCCGCCGGCGTTGGTGAAGCTGGCCGCGCCCGTGGTGCTGGCGCCGTAGGTGCCGATCGCGTCGCCGGTGGTCAGCGTGACGCCGCCGGTGCCCGCGTGCAGGTCGGTCGTGGTGGCGGTGATCGTGTCGCCGCCCGTCTGCGTGACGCCGCCGGCCGCGCCGGTGTGCGTGGTCAGCGTCGTGGCCGACACGTTGTCCAGCACGAGGCTGGTGGCCGCCAGGCTGGTGGCGCCGCCCGTCGTGCCGATGTGGCCGATCGTGCTGGTGGTGCTGCCGGCCGCGATGCTGCCGGTGCCCGCGTTGATCGTGGCGCCGCCGCTGACCGCCAGGCTGGTGCCCGCGACCTGTGTCACGTTGCCGTTGTGCAGGTTGGTGTTGACCGCCAGCGTCGGCGTCGTGATGCCGGCCAGCGCGACGCCGTTGCTGCCGCCATTGAGGGTGGCACTGGTGGTCGCGTTGATCGTGTCGCCGGCCGTCTGCGAGACGCTGCCCGCGGCGCCGCTGGTGCCCGTGAACGCGGTCGCCGTGACGTTGTCCAGCACCAGGTTGCTGGCGCTCAGGTTGGTGACGTGGCCGCTCGTGGCGACGTGGCCGATCGTGCTGCCCGTGCTGCCGGCGGTGATGTCGCCGGTACCGGCCGTCACCGTCATGCCGTTGGTGACGTTCAGGTTCGTGCTGGACGCCTGCGTGACGTTACCGTTGCCGCCGCTGGTGTCGACGGTCAGCGCCGAGGCCGTCACGTCGCCCAGCTTCACGCCGCCGTTGTTGGTGAAGCTGGCGGTGCCGGTGGTGTTGGCGCCGTACGTGCCGATCGAGTTGCCGTTGTGCAGCGTGACGCCGCCGGTGCCTGCGTGCAGGTCGGTGGTGGCCGCCGTGATGGTGCTGCCGCCGCTCTGCGTGACGCTGCCCGCCGCGCCGGTGCTGACCAGCAGCGCCGTCGAGACGATGTTGTCCAGGACGAGCGAGGAGGCCTGCAGGAACGTGAAGTTGCCGGTGGTGGCGATGTGGCCGATCGTGCTGGCGCCGCTGCCCGCGCCGACGCCGCCGGTGCCGGCGTCGATCGTGACGCCGCCCGAGATCGTGAGGTCGCCCGAGGCCTGCGCGACATCCGAGTTGTTCTCGCTGGTGTCGATGTTCAGGCTGCTCGCGTGGATGCCGCCGAGCTCCAGCGCGGAGGCGTTGTGGACCGACACGGTGCCGGTGCCGGCATTGCCCGCGTAGATGCCGATGTTGTTGCCCGCGGTGTCGAGCGTGACGTTGCCGTTGGCGGTGTTGGCGGTCAGCGTGCCGTTGACCGTCAGCGCGCTGGACTGCGTGACCGCGCCGCCGTTGGACGTGACCTGCACGCCGCCGGTGCCCACCGTCAGGCCGCCGAGCTGGATGTTGCCCTTGGCCGTGGCCGTCAGCATGGACGCGCCGGTCGTGCCCAGGTGGATGGACGAGGCCGAGTCCATCGTGATGGTGCTGGTGTTGGTGCCCGGCGCGGTATGGCTGTTGTTGGTGCCCGCGTTGAGGTTGACCGTCAGGGCCGTGCCGTTGGCCGAGCTGATCGAGCCGCCGGTGAACGTGATGTTGCCGATCGCCTCGAGCGAGAGCGTGGCCGACTGGCTGCCGGTCAGGCCGGAGGTCACCGCGCCCGTGACGGCGATGTTGCCCGTGCCGCCGGTGCTCGAGGTGGTCTGCACCTGGATGTTGGTGCCGCTGGTCAGGGCGGCGCTGAGATCGGTGTCGACGATCGTGGAGTTGCCCGACGAACTGCGCCAGACGCCGGCCGAGGGGGTGATGTCGGTCGTGCCGGTGTGGGTGATGTTCACGTCGACCGGGTCGAGCAGCCAGTTGCCGCCCTGCCCGCCCCTGGACGAGGCGTCCACCTTGCCGTTGACGTCCAGCGCATGGCCCGAGGTCTCGACCTTGCCGCCGTCGCCGCCCGCGGCGCCGCCGCGCGCGTCGACCGAACCGAAGAACTGCGTGTGGTCGTCGGACCAGACGACGACGTTGCCGCCCTTGCCCGACGTGACCGCGTTTGCCGCGATCGTGGCGTTGGAGCCGACGTAGGCCTGGCTCGCGTTGGCGTCGCCGTCGGCGCCTGCGCCGTGCCAGTCGCCGCCGATGCGCACGACGCCGCCGCCTGTGTCGCCGGAGGCGTCGACCGCCGCGTGGTCGAACAGGCCGACGTTCGCACCGGTGACCTTGACGGTGCCGCCCGTCTCGCCGGCGCCCTTGCCGCTGGCGTCCAGCGTGCCGCTGACCGCGACCACGCCCGAGTTGCCGCCATCGAGCGAGATGACGCCGTTGCGCGAGCCGATGGAGCGCGCCTGCACGATGCCGTCGACGTTGACGACGGTGCCCAGCATCGCGTCGGCCGCCTTGGCCGAGATCAGCACCTGGCCGCCGTCGGCCTGCACCACGCCGCCGGCGCGCACCTGCGCGGCCGCGGTGGGCGCGTCGACCGACATCGACACCAGGTCGCTGCCGATCAGGTTGAGGGTGACGCGGTCGCCGGCCGCGAGCGCGGCGGTGCCACCGCTGGCGACGATGGTCCCGGTGTTGGACACCTGCGAGCCCGCCAGCGCCACGAAGCCGGCCTTGAGCACGCCCTGGTTGCTGACGTTGCCGCCCGCGCCGCTCAGCACGTAGTTGCCGGCGAGGTAGTCGCTGTCGCTCAGCTGCAGCGTCGAGGCCACGAGGCCCGCGGCGTTGACCTGCGCGCCCGGACCGAACAGCACGCCGCTGTTGTTGATCAGGAAGACCTGCCCGTTCGCGTTGATCTGGCCGAAGATGGCGCTGGGGTCGCTGCCGACGACGCGATTGAGCGTGCTGGACGTCGCGCCCGGTTGCTGGAAGTTCACCTTCTCGCCGCCGGCGACGTTGAAGGACTGCCAGTTGATGACGCCCTGGTTGGTCGTCTGGGTGATGTTGAGCGCGTTGTTCGCCGGCGTGCCGATCGTCACGCCGCCGGAGGCCACCTGGCCGCCCTGGGGCAGCGCGGAGGCGGCCTGCACGCCGCAGCCTGCCAGCAGCGCCATCAGCAGCCGGCTCGGGCGCGGCGTGCGCACGCGCGCGGTCGCGAGCTTGAACTTGAACCCGACGCGCAGCACCATCTGGCGCACGCACAGCATCGAGGACGACAACAGCGAAGACTTGGACTTTTCCACGACAACCCCCAGCATTTCACGGCGCGGCGAGCGATGCGCCCGGCGGCGCGCCAACGAATCCCACGGACCCCGCGACGGATGCGGGGCTCCCCCTCAGATCAGAACCACTTCTGCAGCGATGCCCACGCCCGCGTCTTGCGGTTGTCGGACCCCGGCAGGTCGGACTTGTTGATGCGGCGCGCGATGTCCAGCCGGAACTGGAAGTCGTCGCGGCTGGTCATGTTCAGGCCGACGCCGTAGCCGCCCAGCGTGCCGGTGTTGAAGTCGTCGCCACTGACCGGGTCGTGCCAGTTCTTGTAGCGGCCGCCGTCGATGAAGGCGCTGAGCACGAACGGGGCGTTGAACAGCGTCCATGCCGGCACGCGCTGGCGCAGTTCCACGGTGCCCTGGAACACGTCGTCGCCGACGCCGTCGCCCACCGCGTAGGCGCGCACGCCGTGCGGGCCGCCCAGCGAGGACTTCTCCGAGGTGTCCAGGTTCTGGAACGCGAGCTGGCCGCGCATCGACACGAGGACGCTGGTGGTCTCGGAGATGGCCTGCAGGCGCTGGTAGTCGCCGTCGACGTGCTCGAACATGCCGCTCGTCTTGTGGCCGTACTTGGGCCCCAGGTCGGTGGCGAGCGCGTCGTGCGACTGGATGCGGTTGTCGCCGGCGGTGAGCGTCAGCGTGAAGCTGTTGAGCGAGCCGCCGAAGCGCTCGTCGCGGAAGTCGCCGGTGACGCCGAGGTGGCCGATGTACAGCAGGCGTTCGTCGTGCACCAGCCGATCCTGCGTGCGGTCGTCCAGGTCCTTGACGTCGCCGCCCGCGACCGCGAACAGGTTGAAGTTGCGCGAGCGGATCACCGGGTGCTGCACCATCAGCGAGCCGACCGCGGCATAGCCGTCGGCGTGCAGGTCGGTCAGCTTGAGCACGTTGTAGTGCAGGTAGGTGAGGCTGGCCGTGGCCTTGGTGCCGTACGGGCCCACGGGCGCCGTGACGCCGCCGCGGACGATGTCGACGCCGTTGTGCTCGGTGGCCAGGCCCCCCAGCGTCCACGACTCGCCCTGGCCCAGCAGGCCGTTGGCGACGAGGTCGGCGCCGACGCGGACGTAGCCGGTGCTCGCGTTGCCGTCGTTGTCGATGTAGCCGTCGCCGCCGAAGGTCTTGCCGTCGTCGGCCACCTTCACGAGCAGGTCGGCCTCGCCCGTCGACGCGCCGGGGCGCAGCACGGAGGTGACCTTCAGGCCGGGCAAGTCGTTGAGCAGCAGCAGCGGGCGCTCGACGTTCTGCTCGGTGACGGCCGCGCCCTTGGGCAGCAGGCGCATGTAGCCGTCGACGATCGCCGGCGTCACGCGCTCGGTGTTGACCTCGGCATGGGTCTCGCCGATGCGGGCCTCGAGCACGCGCAGCGTGACGATGCCGTCAGGCACCTCCTGCGCGGGCACGAACACCTGCGTCAGGAAGAAGCCGGCGTCCTTGTAGCGGTTCTTGATGGCCTCGGCGGCATCGAGCAGCTGGTCGGTGCCGGCCTGCTTGCCGACCCAGGGCTTGACGAGGGCGAGCAGCTCCTCGCTGGTGAAGATCGTGTTGCCCGTGACCTGGAAGCCCTTGACCAGCAGCGTCGGGCCGTTGTCGCCGGCCGCCGGCGCGCGCGCGGCCTCGGTGGGCGGCAGGACGTTGGCGTCCTTCTTGATTTCCCTGGGCTGCGGCGGGGTGGAGGATTCGAGGGCGCGGCCGGCGTTGGCATTGGCGGGCGCAACGGGCGGCGGGACGGGAGCGGCTGGCACGGTCTGTGCGAACGACGGTGCGGCATTCAGGCCTGCAAGAGCCACGACGACGCAGCCCAACCCGCCAAGGGTATGAGATTTCAACTCGCTCTCCTTCCTCTGCCCCGCCTGGCGCGGGGACGCTTTGTCGGTCTCGCGTGGCCGTCCGGAGCTGGCCACGTCCCGGGGGGATTCTGACGCCAACAGCCGTGCAGCGCATCCCCCACCAGGGGGTTTTACAAGGTGCGCCGCAGGTGCTGTGGGGGGTATCGGCGGGAACCCCTATTGCCGGCAAGGGACTGCCACGCGGTGGTCACGCGAGAGGCCCTGAATCCATGTGTCCGAAAACGGCGAGTCGCGGTCGCCGGCGTGCCTATGATGGCGGCATGGAACTCGATCCCGACACCGCCTGGAAGGCCCTGGCCACGCATGACGCCCGCTTCGACGGCCGCTTCTTCGTGGGCGTGACGTCGACCCGCATCTACTGCCGCCCCGTCTGCCGCGTGCGCACGCCGCGCAAGGAGAACTGCCGCTTCTACCCGAACGCCGCGCTGGCCGAACAGGCCGGCTTCCGGCCCTGCCTGCGCTGCCGCCCCGAGCTCGCCCCGGGCCTGAGCCTGATGGACTCCTCGCAAGTGCTGGCGCAGCACGCGGCACGCATGATCGATCATGCCGTGCGCGTGGGCGCCGCCGTGCGCATGCCCGAGCTGGCGGCCCGCCTGGGCGTGACCGAGCGCCACCTGCGCCGGGTGTTCGCCCAGGCCCACGGCGTCAGCCCGATCGACTACCTCACGACCCAGCGCCTGCTGCAGGCCAAGCAGTTGCTGACCGACACCGCGCTGCCCGTCACCGAGGTGGCGCTGGCCTGCGGCTTCGAGAGCCTGCGCCGCTTCAACGCCGTCTTCGCCGAGCAGGTGCGGCTCAGCCCGACCGAGCTGCGCAAGGCCGGCAGCGCGGCCCAGCCGGCGACAGGCGGCGGCACGGGCCTGCGCGTGCGGCTCGGATACCGCCCGCCGTATGACGTCGACAGCATGCTGGCGTTCTGGGACCAGCGCACGCTGGCGGGCGTCGAGGAAGTCGCCGGCCGAACGATCCGCCGCACCTGGAGCGCCCCGCGCGCGGCCGCCGACGAAACGGGCCAGGCCGGCCGCGCCGCGCAGCCGGCCCGCGGCTGGATCGAGATCGAGTTCCTGGCCGACCGCCACGAGGTCGAACTGCGCGCCGGCGCCAACCTCGCCGTCCACAGCGGCCAGCTGGTGGAGGCGGCGCGCCATGCACTCGACCTGGACGCCGATCCGTCGCACATGGCGCCGCTGCTGCAGACGCTGGCGGCGCTGCACCCCGGCTCGGCGATGACCGCCGGCCTGCGCATGCCCGGCAGCTTCGACGGCTTCGAGACGGCCGCCCGCATCATCCTGGGCCAGCAGGTGACGGTGGCCGCCGCGCGCACCTTGACGCGGCGCCTGATCGAGCGTTTCGGCGCGGCCGTGGAGACGCCGTGGCCGGGGCTGCACCGCTGCTTTCCCGATGCCGCCACCATCGCCGCCGCCACCCCCGACTCGATCGGGGAACTGGGCATCGTGCGCCAGCGCGTGGCCGCGCTGCAGGCGCTGGCGCGCGCGGTGGCCGACGGCCTGCCGCTGCACCGCGGCGCGCCGCTGGCCGCGACCCAGGAGGCGCTGCTCGCGCTGCCGGGGATCGGCGACTGGACCGTGCAACTGCTCGCGCTGCGCGTGCTGGGCTGGCCCGACGCCTTCCCGGCAACCGACATCGGCCTGCTCAAGGCGATGGGCCTGGCCCAGGCACGCGATGCGCCGCAGGCGATCGCGCTGGCCGAGAGCTGGCGGCCGTGGCGCTCCTACGCCGTCATCGCGTTATGGCGGGCGTTGGAATCCGGCGACAAGGCGCCGCCGCCGGCCGCCCGGGCGCCGATAAGCCCCAGGAAACGAAATGCAGTCGCTACCCCCAAGGGTATCCCTGCCCGCCGCAAGGTCACCGCCAAGGAAACACGATGATCCGATCCGCCTCCTCCAACCTGCCCGCCCGGCGCACCGCCGGCATGGCCCTCGCCCAGGGCATCATCGACACCCCGCTGGGTCCGCTCACCGCGCTGGCGAGCGACGCGGGCCTGATGGGCCTGTGGTTCGACAGCCAGCAGCACGGCCCCGGCCCGCTGGCGGCGCCGCTGGACAACGGCCAGCGCTGGATCGCGCAGGCGCGCGACGAGCTCGAGCGCTACTTCGCGGGCCGGCTGCGCAAGTTCGAGGTAGCGCTCGCCCCACGGGGCACGCCGTTCCAGGAGGCCGTCTGGCGGCGCCTGTGCGCGATCCGCTGCGGCGAGACGACCAGCTACGGCCGCATCGCGCGCGACGTCGGCAGCCCGCAGGCCTCGCGCGCGGTCGGCGCCGCCGTGGGACGCAACCCGATCTCGATCATCGTGCCCTGCCACCGCGTGATCGGCGAGAACGGTACCCTGACCGGGTATGCGGGCGGACTGCACCGCAAGCAGGCGCTGCTGGACGTCGAAGGCATCGTGCTCGCTCCCGGCAGCCGGCTCGACGCGCAGGCCGCGCTGCCGTGAAAATCGGGGAACCAGCCACTCGTGCCCGCCTCTTGACCACGCCCTCGACACCCTCCTTCTCGCTGCGCGCGGCGACCCTCGCCGATCTGGACGCCATCGACGACATCCACGTCCGCAGCCGCCGCGTCACGTACCGGGGACAGGTATCCGACCACTACCTGGACGTGACGATGCCGGCCGCCAGCCGCGCCGACTGGACGCTCAAGCTGCCGGCGATGCTCGCGGGCGCCGGCCAGGTCCTCGTCGCGGAATCGCAGGGCGAGCCGATCGGCTTCGTCTGCGCCCTGGCGCCGGACGCCGATCGCAGCGTCTATGTCAACAACCTGCATGCCCTGCCCGAGCGCAAGGGGCTGGGCATCGGGACGGCGTTGCTCGACGCGACCGCGCGCTGGGCCCGGGCGGCCGGGGCGACGCGCATGCACCTGAGGGTGCTCGAGACGAACGTCGCCGCCATCGCCTTCTACGAGTCGCGCGGCTGGCGCTGCGCCGGCCGGGCGCAGGACGCGTGGGCCGGCGAGCCGATCGTCGCGCTCGTCTACGCGATCGACCTCACCTGAAGCACTTCATGTCGGCTTCGTAGGTCGAGATGCGCGAGACCTGCGACTCCACCGGCTCGCGCCTGACCGCGCCGCCCTCGCCCACCAGCCGGTAGGGCGTGACGGTGCAGCGCGCGGGCGACAGGTCGACCATCACCTCGTACTGCTCGCCGGCCTTGGGGACGAAGGCCGGCACCTTGCAGACGCCGGCGCGGCGGGCGCGCACGTCCACCT
>DATCRO010000855.1:0-3570 GCA_036569025.1 Burkholderiaceae bacterium | reverse complement strand
TAGCGGCTCGTCGCGTGGCGGCCGTCGGGGAATGGCCACTCGAAGCAGGCGAGCCGGCGCCAGCGCGTGACCGCGGGCAGCCGCGGCTGGCCGGCCGAGGGCAGCTCGGGATCGCGCGCGAGCGGATAGTCGATCTCGCCCTGTTCGTCGGGCCAGCCGCGCACCAGCGCCAGGTAGCGCTTGCGCACCGCGCCCGACTCGAAGGCCCTGCCGACCGCCGCCGCGACCTGTGCGTCCAGTGCGAACGCCAGCACGCCGGAGGTGGCCTTGTCGAGGCGGTGCAGGAGCCAGACGGGGACGCCCAGCTGCGCCCGGAGCAGCTCGGCGGCGCTGCGCGTCTCGTGCGCGTCAAGCGACGAGCGGTGCACCAGCAGGCCCGCGGGCTTGTCGACCGCGACGATCGCGTCGTCGGCGTGCAGCAGCGGCAGGCAAAAGGTTTCGGGCGAATCCATCGACGTCGATTGTCGATGGGTTCGCCCGATGGTCGACGCCGCGTCGGGCGTCGCAGATGGCCGCTGCGCGCGCGCCCGGCGCTGTTGCGACCCGGGCGCGCGTGCCCTCCTCAGGGCAGCAGCGTGATCTTGTGGCCGGCCACCATCAGCTTGGAGAAGTCGGTGGTGCCGCCGAACTCGGTGCCGACGGCAAAGCTCTGGTTGCCCGCCCAGTCGGTCAGGTGGACGTAGTACAGGTAGTAGTCGCCCGGCGCGTAGCCGGGGCTCGCGACGCCGACTGCCGGCATCAGCGTGGTGGACGTGCGGCCCTCGACGGAGTCGTTCTGCACCATGCTGAAGCAGTTGCTGCCGTCGAGCAGGCAGAAGTACAGCTCGGCCTGCTGCACGCCGGTGGCCGCGGGGTTGCCCGCGTCGCTGGCGACGACCTTGACGCCGACGGTGACCGAGTTGCCGCCCGCGGTCGACACCGACGGGGTCAGGATCGTCGCGGAGGTCAGCACCGGCGCGGTGTTGTCCAGGTACTTGGCGTAGCTGTTCTGCACCCAGAAGCGCGTGTTGCCGAGCGCGGCGAGTTCCTGCGCGGTGTAGTCGTGGAAATTGCCGGCGGCATCGCCGACCTCCAGGGCCGTGACGTGCCACAGGCCCGGGGCGTCATGCGGGCCGAAGCGCAGCGCCAGCGTGCCGCTCAACGTCGCGACCGGGAACTGCGGGCCCAGGCTGCCGTACTTCGTCTGCCCGTTCGGGCCCGTGGCCACCAGCGTGAGGTAGTAGGCGCCCGACGCATCGTCGATGGCCTTGACGTTGACCAGGAGCTGGGGGATGTCGCCCATCGCGTCGACGAACAGGGCCGTGCTGATCGAGCGCAGCGTCGGCGCGTTGGCATCGACCGCGGCCATCGTGCGCGCGCCCCGCGCCGGGCGGGCGGCGGGCGCGGCGGGGCGCACCAGCGAGAAATATTGCGCTGCGGTCGGCGCGGCGCCCGGCTGGGCCTGGCTGGCGGCGTCCGCGGCCATCGTCGGCTGGTGCGCGGCGGCGACGAGGGCGACGCACAGTGCGGCGACCGTGCGAAGAGATGCGAGAGCAAGGCGCATGGCGATCCTGGATGATGGGTTTGTTCGAATCGGAGCGCATCCCGGCTTGGCCACCGTTTCCCTACCCTCCGTGGCGCCATTTTTTCCCGTCGCGCGCGTGCAAGCCATCACCCAATTGGGGTGGGCGCCGCATGACAACGCAGTCCGCCGGGCCCGGGTGGCGGGGCGCAACGTGAGGTCAGCCGCGCGGCGTGCGCCGCGCCGGGCGCGCCGGCGCCGCGGTCGAGTCGCGCACGACGAGCTCGTGCGGCAGCACGCGCTGCATCGCCGACGACGTGCGCGTGCCGGGCGTGCCTTCCACCGTGGGGGTGCCGATGAGCAGGTCGACCGCCGTGCGCGCCATCGCCAGCGTGGGCTGGCGCATGGTCGTCAGCGGCGGCCAGACCAGGCTGCTGGCGGGCGAGTCGTCGAAGCCGACGATCGCCAGGTCGCCGGGGATCGCCAGGCCCTGGCGCTGCGCCGCGGCCAGCACGCCCAGCGCCATGTCGTCGTTGCTGGCGAAGACGGCGGTGGGATGGTGGCGCAGCTTGAGCAGCTGGTGCGTTGCCGCGACGCCCGATTCGAACGTGAAGTCGCCGTCGATCACCAGTTCGGGCGCGACGTCCATGCGCGCGGCCTTCATCGCCTTGGCAAAGCCCTGCTCGCGCAGCGCCGAAGCCGCCTGGTCGGCGGCGCCGCGGATGAACGCGATGCGGCGATGGCCCAGGCTGATCAGGAGGTTGGTGATCTCCTCGGCGGCGTGGACGTCGTCCATGCGCACGCTGGGCATGTCCTTGCGCTGCCTGGCCGGCGACACCAGCACGGTCGGCGTGCCGCTGTCGTGCAGCGCCTTGAGCACGTGCGGGTTGTCGCACAGCGGCGGCGTCAGGATCATGCCGTCGGGCCGCAGTGTGGACACCATGCGGTGCACCTGTTCGCCCAGGTCGTGCGCGTCGTTGTCCATCGACTCGACCACCAAGTGGTAGCCGGCCTCGCGGCAGCGCATCGTCGCGCCCTGCTGCACGCCGGAGACGAACGCGGCGCTCGGGTCGAAGTACAGCAGGCCGATCAGGAACGAGCGCGCGCCGGCCAGGCTGCGTGCCGACTGGCTGGGCCGGTAGCGCAGGTCGGCCATCACCTGCAGCACCCTGGCGCGGGTGTCGGGCCGCACGCCGGCCTCGTTGTTCATCACGCGCGAGACCGTCTTGATCGACACGCCGGCCTGCTGGGCGACATCGTTGATGGTGGCGGTGGCGCCGGCGACCGGCGTCGAGAGGCGAGACGTCGTCATCAGGCGCGCACGGGCATCGCGGGCCGGGCCGGGACGGGCTTGGCGGCGGCGCGCGCCGCCATCGCCTGGACCAGCGCGCGATGGTCGGGCAGGTCCTGCAGCGCGCGCTGGGCGACCTGCGGGATCATCGCGAACTCGCGCCGGGCGTCCTCCACGCGCGGCCACGCGGCGTGGCGGCCGGCCAGGTCGGTCGGATACCCCATGCCGTACAGCACGTACTGCCAGCTCGAGGACGGGTACATCTCGAGGTCGGCCACGAAGTCCAGCCGGTGCGGCGGGCGGCTGCGCCACAGCGCCAGCTTGTCGCGCAGCGAGCCGGGCCAGGACGACGGGTCGGCGTTGTCGCGCCAGAACGCGGTGTCGGTGCGGCGCGTGATGGCGTAGTGCAGCTTGAGGAAGTCGACGATGCGCTCGAAGCGCGCGGTCATCATCTGGTTGAAGGAGGCGGCGGCCGTGTCGAGATCCTCGACCGACGGCAACAGGTAGCCCACGAGGTAGGCGCCGAACTCGATCAGGCCGATGCCCGAGGATTCGAGCGGCTCGAGGAAGCCCGCCGACAGGCCGATGGCCACGCAGTTGCCGATCCACGTGCGCTCGCGATAGCCGACGTCCAGTTTGAGCGCGCGCGGCGCCAGGCCCTCGGCGGCCGGTCCGATGTAGTCGCGCAGCACGCGCTCCGCGCGCTCGTCGCCCGTGTGGCGGCTGGAGTAGACGTAGCCGACGCCGCGCCGCTGCTGCAGGCCGATGTCCCATGTCC
>DATCRO010000854.1:0-3368 GCA_036569025.1 Burkholderiaceae bacterium | reverse complement strand
GTTGAACGCAGGCTGTCTGTCGCGTCAGCGACGCCCCGCCCATCTGTTGCGTCCGCGCGTCGCGCGAACGTGTCAATGTGCGCGGGCGCGCAGTCCGGCGATCAGGTCGGCGGCCGCCATCTCGGAGGCCACGGCCGCGTCCAGCGGCGACTGCGACAGGCCCGAGCGGTCGTAGTGCATGTTCTCGTAGAGCATCGCGCTGGCCGGGCAGGCGCGCAGCACCGCGCGCAGGGCGTCGTCGGGCAGGTCGTCCTCGCCGAGCAGGCCCTTGACCGTATTGACGAGGTTCAGGTACTGCTGCGCGCCGACGATCGTCGGGTTCGCGTCCACGCGCTCCAGCAACTGGGCCATGGCGATCAGGTTCTCGATGCGGTTCTTCAGCGCGGCGGTCATCACGACTCCTTCAGGTACGACGGCGGGGGCGGCGTGACTGCCCTCGGATCGCAGTTAGGGTCGTCCCGGCCCGATTCAAGGGCCAGGTTGCCGCCGCCTACTTGCCCCAGCTGTCCTTGAGCGTGGTGATGCGGTTGAAGACCGGCTTGCCCGGCTGGTGGTCGACGCGGTCGGTGACGAAGTAGCCATGGCGCTCGAACTGGACGCGCGTCTCGGCGGCCAGCTGGCCGGCGGACGGCTCGACGTAGCCTTGGGTGGCGCGCCAGCTGGCCGGGTTCAGCTCGGCCGTGAGCGGGGCGTCCGCTGCGCCGGGTTGCGGCACCGCGAACAGGCGGTCGTACAGGTTGAGCGTGACGGGCACGCCGTCGTGCGCGGCCACCCAGGTGATGGTGCCCTTGACCTTGACGGCGTCGGCGCCCGGCGTGCCGCTCTTGGTGTCGGGCACGACGGTGGCGAGCACGGCGGTGAGCTTGCCGTCGGCATCCTTCTCGCAGCCGGTGCACTCGACGATGACGCCGTACTTCAGGCGCACCTTGTTGCCGGGGAACAGGCGCTGGTAGCCCTTGACCGGCGTCTCGAGGAAGTCGTCGCGCTCGATCCAGACCTGCGGGCCGAGGACGAACTCGCGCTGGCCCATCTCGGGGTGGTGCGGGTGCGCCGGCGCGCCGCAGGGCTCGCGGTGGGCGTCGCTGCCGAAGACCTCGGCCCAGTTGGTGAGCTTGAGCGGGATCGGGTCGAGCACGGCCATCGCACGGGCGGCCTTGTCCTCGAGGTCGTCGCGCAGCGCGATGTCGAGCCAGGCGTAGTCGATCCACGTGTTGTTCTTGGTGGCACCGGTGCGCTCGGCCAGCAGTTGCAGCGCGCCGGCCGTATAGCCGCGGCGGCGCATGCCGACCAGCGTGGGCATGCGCGGGTCGTCCCAGCCGGTGACGTGGTTCTCCTCGACCAGCTGGCGCAGCTTGCGCTTGCTGGTGACGATGTAGGTCATGTTCAGGCGCGCGAACTCGTACTGCCTGGGCAGCGGATGCGCCAGCAGGCCGAGGTCGACCAGGCGTTCCAGCAGCCAGTCGTAGAACGGGCGCTGGTCCTCGAACTCGAGCGTGCAGATGCTGTGCGTGATGCGCTCGAGCGCGTCCTCGATCGGGTGCGCGAACGTGTACATCGGGTAGATGCACCACCGGTCGCCGGTGTTGTGGTGGTGCGCGCGGCGGATGCGGTACAGCGCCGGGTCGCGCAGGTTGATGTTGGGGCTGGCCATGTCGATCCTGGCCCGCAGGATCATCGAGCCGTCCGCGTGCTTGCCGTCGCGCATCTCGCGCAGGCGGGCCAGGTTCTCGGCCGGCGTGCGGCCGCGGAACGGGCTGTCGGTGCCCGGCGTGTTGAAGTCGCCGCGGTTGGCGCGGATCTGGTCGGCGGACTGCTCGTCGACGTAGGCGAGGCCGGCCTGCACCAGCGCCTCGGCGGCGCGATACATGAAGTCGAAGTAGTCGCTGGCGTAGAACAGGTAGTCGCCGGACGGCGTGACCCAGTCGAAGCCCAGCCAGCGCACGTTCTCCTTGATGCCGTCGACGTACTCCTGGTCTTCCTTCTCCGGGTTGGTGTCGTCGAAGCGCAGGTGGCAGACGCCGCCGTAGTCGCGCGCCAGCCCGAAGTTCAGGCAGATGCTCTTGGCGTGGCCCACGTGCAGGTAGCCGTTGGGCTCGGGCGGGAAGCGCAGGCGCACGCGCGCCGCGTCCGGCGTGCCCGCCGCGTGGAAGGCCGCATCCCCGGCACCGCCGCCCCACTGCCGGTGCGCGTACGTGCCCGCCTCGAGATCGCGTTCGATGACGTTGCGCAGGAAGTTCGCGGGCTTGACGGCCTCGTCGGCCGGCGCGGCGGGGGTGGGGTTCTTGGGCGTGTTCATGTCGCGGCAATTCTACGGTCGCCCGTTACAGGTGGCGCCGCACCGTCCCCTCTCAAGGGGGATAGCTGAGCGGGCGGCCGTTTTCCATACTCGCGCCTCGACAAGCCGGAAGTTTCGGCCCGCCACGGCAGGAGAAGACCATGCAGCAAGCGATGACGATGACGATGAGTGCGACGGCCCGCTGGATCGACACCGGCGCCCAGGTGCTGATCGGCGCAACGGCGATCGTCGCGGCCTGCATCGCGCTGACCGGCGCCGGCATGGGACGTCACGGCGACGCGCCGCAGGGGCGCTTTCGCATGGCGATGGAAGCCTACGAGGCGCAGCAGTGGCCGCAGGCCTATGCGCAGCTGTCGGCCGCGGCCGATGCGGGCGACCCCGCCGCCGCGCGCGTGGCCACGATGATGGCGCGCCAGGGCCCGCTGCTGTTCGGGCAGCACTTCGACGTCAGCGCCGAGCGCCTGCAGCGCTGGGACCAGGCGATGCGCGGCAAGACGCCTCCCGCCGCCGTCACATCCCGCGGAACAGATGCGCGTACAGACGGCTCGCAACCAGGCGTTCAGGTCGCTGGCGCAAGGTGAGGAACACCTTGCCCGAGTCGTCGCGCGTGGCCGTGGCGATCGCGTCGGCGCGCACCACGGTGCCGCGGTGGATCTGCCAGAACTTGTCGGGCCGAAGCCGCGGCAGCAGCTCGCGCAGCGACATCCGGATCAGCGCCTCGCGATCGGCGGTGACCACGCGCACGTACTTGTCCGCCGCCTCGAAGTAGACGACCTCGTCGACCGGAATCATGTGCAGCGTGGCGCCGATGCTCGCTTGCAGGATGGTCAGCGCCGCGGGCGCCGCCTCGGCCGGCGCGCCCAGCAGCGAGCGCAGCCGGCCCAGCAGGGCCGCGTCGTCGGGCGCGGTTGCGCCGCTCGCCGAACCGCTGGCCGCGGCGCGCAGCGCCAGCGTGTCGCGCAGGCGCGCGCAGCACGCCGCCAGCCGCGCCGGCTGGACGGGCTTTTGCAGGTAGTCGACGGCCGCCCGCTCGAAGGCCTGCAGCGCGTACTGGTCATAGGCGGTGACGAAC
>DATCRO010000853.1:0-9074 GCA_036569025.1 Burkholderiaceae bacterium | reverse complement strand
CGCCTGGACGGCGCCACGGCGTGGCAGCGCTTCCGCCACATCACGCTGCCCGCGCTCAAGCCCGTGATCGTCATCCAGGTGATGTTCCAGATCATCGACAACATCTACTCGTACAACATCGTGGCGATGATGTTCGGCAAGGGCGCCGGCTACCCCGGCGAGTGGGGCGACCTGCTGATGCCGCTGCTCACGCGCCAGAGCTTCAGCTACTGGCGCTTCGGCGAGGGCGCCGCGGTGTCGTTCGTGATGATGGCCGTGATGCTCGTGTTCGTCGCGGTGTGGATGAAGACGTTTCGCCGGAGCATGACCGATGAGGCGTGACGTGAGCCCCCAGCTCCCCGCGCTCGCGGCCCCCGGGCGGCGCCCGCCCGGCTCGGGGCGGCCCAGCGCCCGGGCGAGGAAGGAAATGCTGCTCAACGCGCTGGTGTGGGCGATCGTCGCCCTCACGCTGTCGCCCGTGGCGTTCATGGTCTATGCGTCGCTGTCGGACTACAACGACGTCGTCACCGGCCACCTGGTGGATGCCGGGTTCCACCCGCACTGGTCGAACTACCGCGAGATGTGGGTCAACGTCGACTTCCTCGCGTTCCTGCGCAACAGCCTGGTGATCTGCGGCATCACGACGCTGCTGTCCACCTTCCTGGCCGCGCTGGCGGCCTACGCGCTGGCCCGCTTCCGGTTCCGCGGCAACCACGCGTTCAGCGTCGCGGTGAGCACGACGCAGGTCATCCCCGGCATGCTGTTCTTCCTGCCGCTGTACATGCTCTACATCCAGATCGACGATGCCGGGCTGCCGATGATGAACACGTACCACGGCATGATCTTCCTGTACACGGCGATGTTCACGCCGGCCAGCATCTGGATCATGCGCGGCTTCTTCGTGTCGATCCCGCGCGAGCTCGAGGAGGCCGCGATCATCGACGGCTGCTCGCGCCTGGGCGCCTTCCTGCGCATCGTGCTGCCGATCAGCGCGCCGGGCCTGATCGCCACCGCCTCGTTCGTGTTCCTGCTGGCCTGGGACGAGGTGTTCTTCGCCTGGGTGCTGACGTCGTCGCCCGACGTGCAGACCGTGCCCGTGGGACTGCGCCTGTACATGGGCCAGCACGCCACCCGCTACGACCTGATGATGGCCGCGGCCGTCGTCAGCGTGATCCCCGTCCTGCTCACCTTCTTCGCCTCGCAGCGCTGGTTCATCAAGGGCCTGGCGGCCGGTGCCGTCAAAGGCTGATTCCCATTCCCATGACTTCTCAGACCATCCCCGCCGCCACCCCCGGCCTCGCCGCGTCCACCGCCCCGCGCGTGCTCGCGTTCGACGTCGGCGGCACCTGGGTCAAGTACGGCATCGTCGACTCAGGCGGCCGCCTGCTGTGCGCCGACCAGCTGGCCACGCAGAGCGAGCCCGACGGCAAGGCGTTGCTCACGCGGCTGCTGGCGGTCGCCGAGCCGCTGGTGGCGCGACACGCACCGGCCGGCATCGCGTTCTCCACGCTGGGCATCATCGACGCGACCGAAGGCCGGCTCGTCGGCGCCGTCGAGGCCATCGCCGGCTACTTCGGGCAGTCGCCCAAGGAGTGCTTCGAGCGCGCATTCGGCGTGCCGGTGGTCGTGGAGAACGACGGCAACTGCGTCGCGCTGGCCGAAGGCTGGACGGGCGCGGCCGCCGGCGTGTGCCACTACCTCGCGCTGACGCTGGGCACCGGCATCGGCGGCGGCATCGTCATCGACGGCCGCCTGTACCGCGGCGCGAACGGGGCGGCCGGCGAGTGGGGCTACATGCTGGTGGACGGCCGTGTGTGGGAAGACCACGCCTCGCCGCGCGGCCTCGCAGCGGCCGCCGAGAAGGCGCGCCCGGGTTGCGGCCTCGATGCCGAGGGCGTGTTCGCCGCGCGCGACCGCGGCGATGCCGAGATGGCCGCCGTCGTCACCGCGTGGTTCGGCCTGCTCGCCACGGGCCTCGCGAACCTGCTCTTCGCGTTCAACCCCTCGCGCGTGGTCATCGGCGGCGGCATCACCGCGCGCGGCCCGGCCTTCCTGCAGGAGCTGCGCGCCGAGATGCGGCTGCGCCTGCGCCCCGAGTTCTACCGCATGTGCGACATCGCGCTCGCCTCGGCCGGCAACCAGGCCGGGCTGCTGGGCGCGGCGCGGCTGTGGCTCACGCAACATGGCGGCCCGGCCACCGCGGCCGCCAGCGAAGGCACGCCATGCAGGTCCTGATCAACCACGTCGGCTTCGCGCCGTCGTCGTCCAAGCGCGCGATCGTGCAGCACGACGCGCCGTTGCAGGCGCAGGCGTTCTCGGTGGTCGACCTGCGTTCGCGCGAGGTCGTGCTCGGCGGCATGACGGTGCCTGTCGCGCCGGTCGAGGGCTGGATCGGAAGGCACTTCGCGCACGCCGACCTGAGCGCGTTGACGCGTCCCGGGCGCTATGCCGTGATGCTGGACGGCAACTGGCCGCCGGTGCAGTCGCAGCCGTTCGAAGTCGGCGAGCACCTGTTCGGCAGCCAGATGCTGTCGGACATCGTCCACTACTTCAAGGGCCAGCGCTGCACCGGCCTGTTCGACGACGCCGACCGCCGCGCCCCGTTGCTGGACACCCGCGAGCCGCGCGATGTGCACGGCGGCTGGTACGACGCGTCGGGCGACTGCTCGAAGTACCTGTCGCACCTGTCGTACGCCAACTTCATGAACCCGCAGCAGACGCCGCTGGTGACGTGGACGCTGCTGGCCGGCCGCGACCGGCTGCCGCCGCAGTCCAAGTGGCTGGACGAGCGCATCGTCGACGAGGCGCTGCACGGCGCCGACTTCCTCGTGCGCATGCAGGCGCCTGAGGGCTTCTTCTACGTCACGGTGTTCGACAAGTGGAGCAAGGACGAGCGCCAGCGCGAGATCTGCTCCTACGCCACGCAGAAGGGCCTGAAGTCGGCCGACTACCAGGCCGGGTTCCGCCAGGGCGGCGGGATGGCCGTGGCCGCGCTCGCGCGCGCCGCGGGCGCGCACCGTGACGGCGAGTCCACGCGCGAGCAATACCTGGCCGCGGCGATCCGCGGCTTCGAACTGCTGCAGGCGCGCAACGCCGAGTTCCTCGACGACCACGCGGAGAACCTGATCGATGACTACTGCGCACTGCTGGCCGCCAGCGAGCTCCATGCGCGCACGGGGGACGCGCGCTGGCGTGACGCGGCGGCGGCGCGCGCCCGCGCGATGCTGGCCCGGCAGGACGACGGCGGCTTCTTCTGGTGCGACCGCGCCCGCACGCGCAGCTTCTTCCACGCCAGCGACGCGGGCCTGCCCGCGCTCGCGCTGATGCGATTCCTCGAGTGCGACCCCGAACCCGCGCTCGCCGCCCACGTGCGTGCCGCGCTGCTGCGCGCGCTGCGCTTCGAGCTGGCGATCACGCGCGTCGAGCCCAACCCGCTGGGCTATCCGCGCCAGTACGTCGCGATGCCGGGCCGCGAGGCTGCCACGCAGTTCTTCGTGCCGCACGCCAACGAGAGCGGCTACTGGTGGCAGGGCGAGAACGCCCGCCTCGGCTCGCTGGCCACCGCGGCACGCGCCGCGCAGTCGCTGGCCCTGGCCGACGCCGCCTTCGACGCCGACCTGGCCGACTACGCCCAGGGCGCCCTCGACTGGCTGTTCGGCGCCAACCCGTTCGACACCTGCATGCTGCAGGGCTGGGGCCAGAACCCGCCGCGCTACGAGCCCGGCTTCTGGAACGCGCCCGGCGGCGTCTGCAACGGCATCACGTCGGGCCTGGCCGACGAGAACGACATCGATTTCCGCAAGCCTGAAGAGACCGAACCGGCGCACTCGTGGCGCTGGACCGAGCAGTGGATTCCGCACGCCGCGTGGCTGTTCTGCGCGCTGGCCCACGGGAGACCGCGCCCCGAACGTTCTTTCCATCCCATCGACGCGGGCAGACGCTGACCCCGGAGCGCCTGTAGCCGCCTTTCGAGGCTGCCATGTCCTTTCGCTTGAACCCCTTCGCATCGGCGGCGCTGCTGATGACCGGAGCGATCCCCCACGCCTTCGCGCAACAGGCCGCGCCGGCGCCCCAGGCCGCATCCGCCGCGGCTACGGCTGCCGCCGCGCCGGTCGAGGAGACCCAGACCGTCGAGGTCAAGGGCATCCGCGCGTCGTATGCCTCGTCGCTCGGCAACAAGAAGAGCGCCGATGCGGTGGTCGAGGTCGTCACCGCCGAGGACGTGGGCAAGCTGCCGGCCAAGAACGTGGCCGACACCGTGCAGCGCCTGCCCGGCGTCAACATCAGCTCCAACTCCGGCGGCGACGGCGCCTTCGCCGACGCCAACCGCGTGAGCATCCGCGGCACCGCGCCGTCGCTCACGCAGACGCTGGTCAACGGCCACAGCGTGGGCTCGGCCGACTGGTTCATCGCCAACCAGGGGGTCAACGGCGGCGCATCGGGACGCAGCGTCAGCTACGACCTGCTGCCGGCCGAGATCGTCGGCAAGGTCACGGTCTACAAGACCTCGCAGGCCGACCTGATCGAAGGCGGCGCCACGGGCTCGGTCGACATCGAGACGCGCTCGCCGCTGAGCCTGACGAAGCAGGTCACCGTCGACGGCTCCATCAACGCGGTCTACAGCACGTCCACGCGCAAGACGGACCCGCAGGTCAGCGGGCTGGTCGGCTGGAAGAACGACGCCAAGACCTTCGGCGTGCTGCTGCAGGCGTTCTCGGAGCGCCGCCACGACCGCCGCGACGGGCAGGAGTTCCTGGGCTACAACACGGTGTCGTTCCAGGACATCTTCGGCCTGGCGCCGATCGACAACCCGAACAACGACCCGGCGATCGCCGCGCAGAACGCCGCCAACGCCGCGGCGCTCGCAGCCAAGCAGGCGCAATATCCCGGCCTCGACGGCGCGACCTTCGCCAACAACGTCAACGCGACGCTGCTCGAGATGAACATGCAGCGCAAGGGCGCGATGGTCGACCTCGAGCTCAAGCCCACCAACCGGCTGCGGCTGGACTTCAACGGCTTCTACTCCAAGCTCACCGAGACCAACCAGGACTCGAGCCTGGAGACCGAGCAGACCGCGCTGATCGGCATGGGCGTGCTGCCCGACTCCTACCAGGTCAATTCCGGCGGCCTGCTCACGCAGGCCACCTGGAACCAGGCCTCGATGCCGGACTACGCCTCGACCGGCGCCTACGTGGCCGACTACGACAAGTACTACCGCCCCGGCGAGAACGCGCGCGTCTACTACGCGGACATCGACCTCGACTTCGCCGCGTCCGACACGCTGCGCATCACCGGCAAGCTCGGCAAGACCCAGGCGGTCGGCGCGACGCCCAACGAGTACGCGTACGTGACCAACGTCGGCAACACCGGCCTGAGCTACAAGATGAATGGCCTGCTGATGCCCGCCGACGTCTCGTTCCCGGGCTATGCCGACACGGGCAACTACAACGACCCGCACCTGTTCCTGGCCTATGACGGCCTGAACAAGGTGAAGTCGACCGACCAGGAGACCTACTTCCAGACGGACGCGGAGTGGGCCACCGAGACCGGCGTGCTGGACGCGCTCAAGTTCGGCCTGCGCCTGACCAGCCACCAGCGCAGCGTGCTCGACTACTACAACGACGGCTGCGAGGCGGTGATCCCCGACGACACCTACACGCAGTGCAACGGCATCGCGCAGTGGGCCGGCCAGGTCGAGAACCGCTACGGCCAGGGGCTGCACGGCGGGCCGGGCTTCCTCACCAACATCTGGCAGTTGAGCCCTTCCGAGATCACGAGCTACGTCAACGCGCCGGGCAACCTGCCGGCATCGTCGCTGCCGTACTCGTGGCCCAGCAGCTTCGTCGTCAACGAGCGGACGCAGGCGCTGTACGGCATGGCCAAGCTGGTGGGCACGCAGTGGAAGGGCAACGCGGGGCTGCGCGTCGTGCGCACGCAGCAGGTCGCCCACTACAACGAGGGCTCCGACGCGGCCGCGCCCGGCGACACGATCTACCCCGATCCGCACAACGGCGACTACATCCACGTGACGACCAGCAAGACCTACACGGACCTGCTGCCCAGCGCCAACCTCAGCTACGACTTCACCAACAAGCTGATCGGGCGCTTCGCCGCGTCGCGCACGATCACGCGCGCCGACTACACCGACCTCGCCGGTGCCGTGAGCCTGAACGGCCAGAACGGCACCGGCTCGGGCGGCAACCCGCAGTTGAAGCCCGTGCGCTCCACCAACTGGGACGCGTCGCTCGAGTGGTACTTCGCGCCGCAGTCGCTGCTCGAGGTCGGCGTGTTCTACATGGACCTGACGTCCTACATCGGCTACGGCCAGACCACGATCCTCGCGCCCAACCTGCAGCAGAACCCGATCGTCACGACGCCGACGTATCCATACACCGTCGCGCAGCCGGTCAACGACAAGGGCACGAACAAGGGCTTCGAGCTCGCCTGGCAGCAGCCGATCGCGTACGGGTTCGGCATCAACCTGAACTACACCTACGCTCTGGGCCGCGATTCCAACGGCGCGCCGCTGGCCGGCTCGTCCAAGCACACGTACAACGCCGAGGGGTGGTACGAGAACGATTTCCTCAGCGCGCGGCTGACCTACAGCTACCGTTCGGACTTCCTCACCGGCATCGTCAGCGCCCTGCCGCAGTACGTGGCGGGCGCGGGCGACATGTCGGCGTCGATCAACCTCAAGTTGACCGACCAGCTGTCGCTGTCGTTCGACGCGAAGAACCTGACCGGCGCGCTCGCGCGCCAGTACGTGGTGCAGAAGGACATGCCGGCCGCCATCTACAACAACGGCAAGCAGTTCTACCTCGGACTGAAGTACTCGATGTGACCGCCGCCGCGCGCGTCACGCACGCGCGCGGGCGAACCAGGAACCTTCCCCGTGATCATCGCCCTGTCCCGCCAGCGCATCGCCTCGATCGACGCGTTCCGCGGCCTCACCATCCTCGTGATGGTCTTCGTCAACCAGCTCGCCGGCGTCAGCGGCGTGCCGCAGTGGGCGCGCCACATGAAGGCCGACGCCGACGCGATGAGCTTCGTCGACGTCGTCTTCCCGGCATTCCTGTTCATCGTGGGGATGTCGATCCCGTTCGCGCTGAACCAGCGCCAGGCGCGCGGCGACGATGGCGCCGCGTTGCAGCGCCACGTGCTCGCTCGTTCGCTCGGGTTGATCGTGCTCGGGTTCTTCATGGTCAACGCGGAGGACGGCTTCAACCCGGCGCGCATGCCGTTCAATATCGGGTGGTGGTCGTTGGGTCTGTACCTGTGCGCGTTCCTGGTCTGGGGCGTGTACGGGCGCGGCGAGCCCGGCGGCGTCAACACCTGGCGCGCCGCCGGCATGCTGGGTCTGCTGGTGCTGTGCTGCACGTACCGCGGCGGGCCGGACGGCAAGGCCTGGATGACGCACCAGTGGTGGGGCATCCTGGGGCTGATCGGCTGGTCGTACCTGATCACGGCCTCCGTCTACCTCGCGAGTCGCGCGCGCATCGCGGTGCTGCTGTTCGCGGCCGCGGCCTGCATCGCGGTCTATGCGCTGTGCCACGCGTTCCCGGCGGCGACGTATCCCGACTGGTCGGACCTGACCGACTGCGGCGGGCTGGTCTGCGAGACCTCGCTGACCCTGCTGGGCACGGTCACCAGCCTCGTGTTCTTCGCGCGGCCCGAGGAAGTGGCGCCGCTGCGCCGGTTCGGCCAGGCGGGGTTGCTGGTCGTCGCCTGCGTTGCCGCCGGCGCGTTGCTGCGGCCGGCGTACACGATCTCCAAGATCTACGCGTCGCCGACCTGGTGCCTGTACTCGGCCGCGATCTGCATCGCGCTGTTCGCGGCGCTGTACGTCGTGATCGACCAGCGCGGCCACGCACGCTGGACGCGCTGGCTGGCGCCCGTCGCGTCGCAGCCACTGGTGGCCTACCTGATCCCGTTCGTGGTCGTGGGCCTCGAGGATGCGTTCGGGCTGCCGTTGCCCGACGCGCTGAACCACGGGCCCGTCGGCGTGGGCTTCTGCGTGGTGTTCGCACTGTTCGTTCTTGGAGCAACCGCGCTGGTCACGCGCAGGATCAGGCTGCAGCTCTGACAAGACCGAGACAAAGTCCCTGGATTTCGCCTTGCCGCCGGCCGGCATCCTTTGCATACTGGCCCCGACGACAACAAATACCGCCCGGGGGCACCCCCGGCGCGCCAGGAGACTGCATGTTCAATCGACGGCCCCCGCCGCCGCCCGCCGTGATGCCGACGCGGCAGTCCGGCCCGGACTTCGCGAGCGCGATCCGCGACATCGCGGGCAAGGCCTCCGAGCTCGGGCGCGGCGCCGCCGAGCTCGACGGCACGATCGAGGACGTCGTGGCCTCCGGCAGCCGCCAGGTCACCGAGATCGGACAGCTGGCCGCCGACATGCAAGCGATGACGGCGTCCAACCGCGCGATCGAATCCAGCGGCGAGGCGAGCCGCGTGGCGATGGGCCAGGCGCGCGACGCGGTGGCGCAGGTCGGGCAGGGCGTGCTGGGCGTGGTCACCTCGCTGCGCGACGTGGCCAGCGCCGCCACCGACATCACCCAGATCGCGCTGCAGACGCGGCTGGTCGCGTTCAACGCCACGGTCGAGGCCAAGCGCGCCGGCGAGGCGGGCGCGGGCTTCGCCGTGGTGGCCGAAGCGGTCAAGGACCTCGCGGCCAAGGTGGAACAGTCGTCCAAGCTGATCATGTCCACCGTCACGCAGCTCGACGCGCGCATCGACAGCCTGGCCGCGAGCATCACCGACACCAAGGACGCCGCGACGCACAGCGCGTTCCACCAGGCGCTCGCGCAGGTGGAGGCCAGCGTCAACGAGATCGTCGCGGCCACGCAGCGCAACCTGCAGACCTGCCAGGGCGTCGCCACCGAGGTGGGCACCGTGGCGGCGTCGGTCGCGGCCAACGCCGAGACGCTCAAGCGCGTGAACGCCAACACGCGCAGCTTCCTGCAGGCGTCGGAGGCGCTGGCCGAGATCACCAACGACTGCGGCGCCGTCACCACCGACACGCCCTTCATCGAAGCGGTGCAGCGCGGCGCGGCGCGCTTGTCCGCCTTGCTGGAACAGGCGGTGGCGGG
>DATCRO010000852.1:0-7070 GCA_036569025.1 Burkholderiaceae bacterium | reverse complement strand
GTGTCAGGTCTCGCATGCCGCACGATCGGCGAAGCAGATCGCCGACGTTTTGGCGTGCGTCATGCAAGACCAGACACCTCGGCGAGTGGGCACGCCTTGATCTGTCTGCCGGCCAGCACGGGCCCGAGGTGTCTGGTGTTGCATGTCGCACGCCGGGCTGCCCGCGAAAGGCCAGACCGTCAGCCGTGCGACATGCGAGACCTGACACCGAACGTCGGAGGCCACGTCGCACGTTCGGTGTCAGGTCTCGCATGCCGCACGATCGGCGAAGCAGGATCGCCGATGTCTGGGCGTGCGGCATTCAAGACCAGACACCTCGGCGAGTGGGCACGCCTTGATCTGTCTGCCGGTCAGCACGCGCCCGAGGTGTCTGGTGTTGCATGTCGCACGCCGGACCGCCCGCGAAAGGCCGGACCGTCAGCCGTGCGACATGCGAGACCTGACACCGAACGTCGGAGGCCACGTCGCACGTTCGGTGTCAGGTCTCGCATGCCGCACGATCGGCGAAGCAGCGTCCCTGCTGCCTCGGCGTGCGGCATTCAAGACCAGGCGCCTCGGCAAGCTGGCCCGCGAAGTCCGCCGGAAGGCGCAGACAACTCGGCATGCTGGCCCTGCGCCAACCTCAACGCGCCGCCCCCGTCGCCCGCCACACGGTGTTGCCGACGTCGTCGGCCACCAGCAGCGCGCCCTTGTCGTCGATCGCCACGCCCACCGGGCGGCCGTAGGCGTCGCCCTGGTCGTTGACGAAGCCGGTCAGCACGTCCACCGGCATGCCCGAGGGATGGCCGTCGGCGAAAGGCACGAAGACGACCTTGTAGCCCACCGGCGGCTTGCGGTTCCACGAGCCGTGCTCGCCGACGAACATGCCGCCGGCGAAGGGCGCGGGCAGGGCCGTCTTCGGCGCGGCGACCAGGCCGAGTGCGGCGACGTGGGCGCCCAGCGCGTAGTCGGGCGCGATCGCCTTGGCGACCATCGCCGGGTTGGCCGGCTTGACGCGATCGTCGACGTGCTGGCCCCAGTAGCTCCAAGGGAAGCCGTAGAACCCGCCCGGCTTGACCGAGGTCAGGAAGTCGGGCGGCAGGTCGTTGCCCAGCTCGTCGCGCTCGTTGGACACCGTCCACAGCACGTCGCCGACCCAGGCCATGCCGTTCGGGTTGCGGATGCCGGTGGCGTACGGGCGTTTCTGGCCGGTGGCGCGGTCGATCTCCCAGATGCACGCGCGGCCCCGTTCGGCGGCGATCCCGTTGTCGCCGGCGTTGCTGTTGGAGCCGGTCGTCGCGTACAGCTTGCTGCCGTCGGGCGACGCGATGATGTTCTTGGTCCAGTGGTGGTTGATCGGCCCGGCGGGCAGGTCGGTCACCTTCACGCCGGGCTCGGCGATGCTGGTCTCGCCGGGCTTGTAGGCGAACTTGAGCACGGCGTCGCTGTCGGCCACGTACAGGTCGTTGCCCACCAGCACCATGCCGAACGGCGAGTTCAGGGCGTCGATGAAGACGGTCTTCGTCTCGGCCACGCCGTCGCCGTCGGCGTCGCGCAGCAGCACGATGCGGTTGGCGGTGGGCGCGCCGGCGCCGGCCTTCTTCTGCACCGCCTTCATGACCTTGCCCTTCAGGCCCTTGGCGTCCTCGGGCTTGGGCGGCGCGTTGGTCTCGGCCACCAGCACGTCGCCGTCGGGCAGCACGTAGAGCCAGCGCGGATGGTTCAGGTTCGTGGCGAATGCGTTGACGGCGACGCCGGCGGGCGCGAGGGGCTTGGCGTTCACCGGCCAGCCCTTGTCGGGCGCGATCTGCATCGTCGGGATCAGGTGCTTGTCCACCGGCCCGATGACCGGGTGCGGGCCCACCGTGTCGGCGGGCGAGGGCACCGGCCCGACGCGCGTCTCGCCGGGCACCGCGTGGGCGGACAGCGCGGCCCCGACGGCGGTGGCGAGCGCGAGGGCGGCGGGCAGGCGGGACATCGTGGCTCCTGGACAGGCTGCTCGCGCAGCGGAGCCATGGTCCTGCAATCGATGTTCCCGTGCCCGTTGCGCCCTCAGACCAGCTCGCGCAGCTTCTCGTAGCCGCTGCGGCTGATCGGCACGCGCTTGCCGCTGCGCAGGCGCGCGGCATGGCGGTCGGGGCCGGGGCGCTCGATGGCCTGCAGGTGCGCGAGGTTGATGATGAACGAGCGGTGCACGCGCAGGAAGCGCGTGGGGTCGAGCTGCTCCTCGATCTCCGAGATGCGCTGCGGCTTGAGATGACACTTGCCGTCGACCTCGATGGCGAGGTAGTCGCCCTGCGCCTCGATGCACTCGACCTGTTCGACCGGGATGACATGCACCTGGTCGCGGTCGCGGATCAGGATGCGTTCCAGCGCCGCGCCGCGGCGCGCCACGAGCGCGTCGACGCCTTGCGCGGGCGCCTGCGGCGCGTTCGCGTTGGCGTTCGCGCTCGCGTGCAGCGTGCGGGCGCGCGCGAGGGCGTCGTCGAAGCGCGCCTTCGAGAACGGCTTGAGCAGGTAGTCCACCGCGTGCAGCTCGAACGCCTTGATCGCGTGCTCGTCGTAGGCGGTGGTGAAGATGACGCCCGAGCGGCGGCCGGTGAGCTCCAGCACCTCCAGGCCGGTCAGGCGCGGCATCTGGATGTCCAGGAACACGAGGTCGGGGTTGAGCGCGCCGATCTGCTTGACGGCGTCCAGGCCGTTCTCGCATTCGCCGACGACCTCGACGTCCGCATGCCCCTTCAGGTATTCGAGGATCAGGTGGCGCGCGAGATCCTCGTCGTCGACGACGAGCGCGCGCAGGCGGGAAGTGGATGTCATGTGCCGGTCTCCTTGTCGACGGGCAGGTTGATCTCGATGGTGAAGCTCGATTCGCCGCGTTGCCACGCGATGCGGGCGCGCTGGCCGTACAGCACGGCCAGGCGTTCGCGGATGTTCTTCAGGCCGACGCCGTGGCCGCTGGACGGCGTGTCCTCGCGCGCCACCGGATTGACGACCGCGATGTGCAGCCAGCCGTCGCGCACCAGCGCTTCGACCTCGATGGTGCCACCGCCGTCCACCTGCCGGATGCCGTGCTTGATCGCATTTTCCAGCAGGGGCTGCAGCGTCATCGGCGGCAGCAGGCATTGCGCTGCCTCGGGGCTGACGCGCAGCTCGGCGCCGAGCTTCTTGCCGAAGCGGCGCTTCTCGATCGCGAGGAAGTGCTCGCTGAGCGTCACCTCCTCGCCCAGCGTGATGCGTTCGCGCTCGGCCAGCGCCAGCGTGCGGCGGAAGAACTGCGCGAGGTCGACCGTCATCTCGCGCGCGGCGGCGGGGTCGAACCCGGTGAGCGCGCTGATCGAGTTGAGGCTGTTGAACAGGAAGTGCGGGTTGATCTGCGTGCGCAGCATCTGCAGCTCGGCGTCGCGCGCGAGCACGCGCGACTCGGCCTCGCGGCGCGCGGCGTCCTGCACGGTCTCGAAGGCGATCAGCACGTCGTGCGCCAGCAGCGACAGCAGGTACAGCGCGAAGCCGCCGAGGAAGTACATCACCCAGGCCGCCGACGGCATCGTGACGAAGGCGTGCCCGCGCACGATGTCGCCGCCGATGTAGTTGAGCGTCTCGCCCGCGCCCAGGAACACGAGCCCCGACAGCAGCGACGCGCCGCCGAACAGGCTCAGCGTCACCGGCCAGCGGCGCTGCCGGTAAGGCTGGCTGCGGCAGACGTAGTAGGCCGAGAGCACGTCGAAGGACCACACCAGTGCGAGCGGCAGCGTGAAGCACAGCGCGCCGATCCAGTCGGCCTGCTCGTCCAGCCGAAGCAGGGCGGCAAAGCCGATGCCGGCGGCCAGCCAGGCGAGCTCGTAGAAGAGCAGCTTGCGAGGATCGGCCAGCAGCGGGTGCATCAGTTGGTGATTTCCACGCCGCCCATGATGATCGAACCCCCGATGACCAGGCGCTTGCCGGGCACCATCGGCGGGACGGTCTTGTCCTCGATCCCGCCCAGCACCGGCGAGCCGTTGACCACCACCGACCATTCGCGCGGCACGCGGATCTCCACGCCGCCCATGATGACCGACAGGTGCAGCGTCGCCTCGGTGGCGATGGCGGCCTGGCGCAGGTCGATCTCGACGGCGCCCATGACCGCGCTGACCTCGCCGCCGGCGAACTCCTGCGAGTCGTTCTTCAGCACGATGCCGCTCATCGTGGCCGAGGCGTCGATGCGGGCGCCGTGCTCGGTCAGCTCGACGCGCCGGCCGGGCGGGCAGTCGGGGCTGCCGCGGCTGAACACGATGCCCTTGGTGACCACGGCCAGGCCCACCCAGATCAGCGCCAGCGGCCACAGGTCGCGCCACTGGAAATGGATCACGCCGAGGTTCTGCAGCGTCATCGCCGCGCCGACCCCGATCAGCACGAAGCCGAACAGCCACTGGCGCGCATGCTGCGGCTGCGACAGCCGCAGCGCGCCCAGCGCCACGAACACCAGCGGCCAGAACGGCTGGACGAGGTGGCTGTCGAACAGGTGCAGGTTGTCCAGCAGCGCGAAGACGCCCACCGCGATGATGAAGATGCCGAGGACGACGCGGCTGCGCTGGCGCCGCATCGGGTCGCGGTTGAACGGGTCGTTGTTCATGGGATCGGAGCTCACCAGTTCGGCTCCTCGTGCCAGCGCTGGCCCAGCAGCGCCTGCGCGACCATGCCCGTGCCCACGGCGATCAGCAGCACCGGCCAGGTGGCCGCGAGCGTCCAGCCGCCGATGTGCTCGATGACGACCACCGCGTACGCCGCGATCGCGAAGCGGATGAGCGCGCCCACGACGCTGGCGGCGCTCGGGCAGGTGACCAGGCGCACCACGCCGGACAGCGCGATCGCGCCGGGCAAGGCCAGCCACAGCTCGTCGGGCGTGATCACGCCCTGGCTGCGCAGCAGGCTGCCGATGCCCAGCAGGATCAGCAGGCCGCCGAACGTGACGCGGCGGACGGCGCGCGAGCCGTGCCACCTGACGATGTGTACATGGGGATGGGGACGCGAGTGGCGGAACATGCGGCAATCCTGAAGGCGGTTCTCGATGGATGGACAGCATCGCAGAAGCCCCGCGGCCCGGCACGCGCGAATCGACCAATGGCCCCGAAATGGCGACGAATCGAGGTCGGGGTGAGCCCTGCCCGGCCATTCGCCCCCGTGGATCCGCGCTTCGTCGCAGGCGCGCGAGCGGCCGCCCGGGCCTTTGATAGCGTCGCCGCATGACGATGTCACCGCTGCGCTGGCTCGGGCTGGCCGCCTCCATGGCGTGCGGCCTGGCCGCGGCCGCCCCGAACGCGGCCGCCGATCACTGGGTCGGCACCTGGGCTGCCGCGCCGCAGGCCGCGTTCCCGGGGCCGCTCGCACGCCTGGACGACCGCACGCTGCGGCTGGTGGTGCATGCCAGCGTCGGCGGGGATCGCGTCCGCGTGCGCCTGTCCAACACCTACGGGCCGCAGCCGCTGCGCATCGCGGCGGCGCACGTCGCCTTGCGCGGGCAGGGCGCCGACATCGTCGACGGCAGCGACCGCGTGCTGACGTTCGGCGGCGCGCCGCGGGCCGTCATCGCGCCGGGCGCCAGCATCACGAGCGATCCCGTGGATCTGGCGGTGCCGGCATTGTCCGAGCTCGCGGTGAGCCTGCATGCGGCCGGCCGCGCGCGCGCCGGCACGACCCACGCTCTTGCGCAGCAGACGAGCTACGTCGCGACCGCGACCGGCGACGCCGCCGGCAGCACGCACTGGCGCGCGCCGCGCCGCATCGACGACTGGCCCTTCCTCACCGGCGTGGACGTCCAGGCGCCCGCGGGCGGCGCGACGCTCGTCCTGTTCGGCGATTCGTGGATCGACGGCGACGGCAGCACGCCCGACGCGAACGCGCGCTGGGGCGACGCGCTCGCCGCGCGCCTGCAGCGCGAGGGCGGTGCCTGCTCGCGCCTGGGCGTCGTCAACTCCGGCCTGGTGGGCAACCGGCTGCTGCATGGCAGTCCGGTGCGCCATCGGCCCCATGCGCCGGACTTCGGGCGCGCGCTCGGCGAATCGGGCCTCGCGCGCTTCGACCGCGACGTGCTGGCGCAGCCCGGCGCGCGCGCGGTGCTCGTGCACCTGGGCAACAACGACCTCGGCTTCGACGGCGCGGTCGCGCCGGCCGGCGAGACGGTGTCCCTGCGGTCGCTCGTCGCGGCCTATCGCGAGCTCGTGGCGCGCGCGCACGCCGGCGGCCTGCGCGCGATCGGGACGACGCTGACGCCGGTGGAGGGCACGACGCTGCTGCCTGGCTACGACTCGCCCGCCAAGGAGGCGCTGCGCCAGCAGGTCAACGCGTGGATCCGCGACGGCGGCGAGTTCGACGCGGTGATCGACGTCGACCGCATCGTGCGCGATCCGGATCGCCCGTCGCGCCTGCTCGCGCGCCTTGCCAGCCCCGATCACCTGCATCCGAACGACGCGGGCTATGCGGCCGTCGCGGCGGCATTCCCGGTCGCCCTATGCGGCGATCTGGCGGCGCGCTGAACGTTCGTCCGCGCAGGCATCCGGATTGCTCATGTCCCGCCGGAACCGCATTCAGAGGCCCTCCGAGCCTGGCGACCGATTCGAAGAACGACATGGCCCTCCTTCACGAGAAGAAAGCGCACCGCGCCGCGCGACCCCACGCCGGCCACGCGCATCGACACCCCCCGATCCGCAACATCCTGGTGGTCGACGACAGCGTCGATGCAGCCGATTCCCTCGGCCAGCTGCTCGCGGCCTGGGGCTACCACGTCACCGTGGCCCACGACGGTCCCGCGGCGCTCGCCGCGATGCAGGACACGCAGCCCGACATCGCGCTCCTGGACCTCGACATGCCCGCGATGGACGGCTACGAGCTGGCCGCACACCTGCGCTTCCAGCCGGGCTGCGAGCACCTGCCCATCGTGGCGATCACCGGCTCGGGCGCGCCCGACGACGTCCGGCGCTCGCGCGCCAAGGGGTTCTCGGCGCACCTGGTCAAGCCGGTGTCGGCCGCGAGCCTGCGCACGCTTCTCGCGTAGGCAGGCCCGCGGATCGGGATAGCACCGAAAGGGTTCACCCCGAAGCGGCGGCCTCCAAGCG
>DATCRO010000851.1:0-2541 GCA_036569025.1 Burkholderiaceae bacterium | reverse complement strand
GCGAATACACGCGGTTGCGTCCGGCCCGGGTCGGCTCCAGCAGGCCCACGTCCTCGTAGAAGCGGATCGCGCGCGGGGTGACGTCGAACTCGGCGGCCAGCTCCGTGATCGTGAAGCTCTTGGCCGCGCCCTTGGCGGCGGCGGGCGCCTTGCCCGCCTTGTTCCTGCCTGCGGTACTGGGAGATGCGCTCATGGGTAGACTGACGTTAACGTAAACGGAAGTCTAGTCCACCGGAGCCCGCATGGCCAACGCCGACGAATCGAAACTGGCCTACCCGCTGGGCGACACGTTGCCCGCCACGGGCGCGGTGCTGGATGTCGCGCCGGGCGTGCGCTGGCTGCGCATGCCGCTGCCGTTCGCGCTCGATCACATCAACCTGTGGCTGCTGCGCGATCGGGCGGACGACGGTCGCGAGGGCTGGGCCATCGTGGACTGCGGCGTCGCCAACGAGGCCACGCGCGGCGCGTGGGAGCAGGTGTTCGCGCACCAGTTGGACGGCCTGCCCGTGCTGCGCGTGATCGTCACGCACATGCACCCCGACCACATCGGCAACGCCCACTGGCTCACCGAGCGCTGGGGCTGCCGCCTGTGGATCAGCGCCACCGACTGGAACGCCGCCCGCCTGGCCAGCCAGTCCACCACCGGCTTCGGCGGCGACGACGCGGCCGCGTTCTTCGGCGAGCACGGCCTGGTCGACCCCGAGGCCGTCGCCAAGGTGCGCGGGCGCGGCGGCTACTACGCTTCGATGGTGCCGCAGGTGCCGCGCCGGTTCCGCCGGCTGATGGAAGGCCTGGTCATCCGCATCGGCGACCACGATTGGCGCTGCATCGCCGGCTACGGCCACGCGCCGGAGCACATCTCGCTGCACTGCGCCGCGTTCGGCGTGCTGATCTCGGGCGACATGCTGCTGCCGCGCATCTCGACCAACATCAGCGTGATCGACATCGAGCCGGAGGCCAACCCGCTGCCGCTGTTCCTCGCGTCGATCGAGCGCCTGCGCGCGCTGCCCGCGGACACGCTGGTGCTGCCGTCGCACGGCAAGCCGTTCATCGGCGCGCATGAACGCGTGGACCAGCTCGTCGCCCACCACGAGGACCATTTCGAGGCCGTGGTCAAGGCCTGCCGCGCCAGGCCCTGCAGCGCGGCCGACCTGCTGCCGGTGCTGTTCCGCCGCCAGCTCGACCTGCACCAGACCACCTTCGCGATGGGCGAGGCCGTCGCGCACCTGCATGCCCTCGCCGGTATGGGCCGGTTGCGCGGCAGGCTCGACGCGGACGGCGTGCGGCGCTTCTCCGCAACCTGAGCGGGAACTGTCGCCGCCCCGGAAAACGGGCGCCGGAAAAAACAAAGCCGATCGTCGCGAAACGATCGGCCCTGCTGCCGGTTATGTCCGGCTTTCACTCCCTGATGCGCCCCTGTCCCTGTCGGGTGATGACAGCATGCAGGTACTAATGTGCCCTCAGACTCGGCAGTCGCCATCCCCCTTTTGGGGGTGTTTGGGCTTCTTTTCCCAGTTAGCTGAAGCTTCACGCACGCTTTACGGTCGGTCAGCCCAATACGGGTACCGGTACGTCCTTGAGCGTGTTGCGCATCTTCTCGTAATCGGGCACCACGGAACGCACCACGTCCCAGAACGCGGCGCTGTGGTTCATCTCGCGAAGATGCGCGAGTTCATGGGCGACGACGTAGTCGATCACCTGCAGCCCGAAGTGCACGAGGCGCCAGTTCAGGCGGATCGAGCCGTCGGCCGACGCCGAACCCCAGCGCGTCTGCGCGGAGCTGAGCGACAGCCGCGTCATGCGCACCCCCAGCGTCTGCGCGAAGTGCTTGCAGCGGTCGTCGAAGATGCGCAGCGCCTGGCGCTGCAGCCAGCTCTGGACGATGTCGCGGATCTGCTCGGGCTCGGCCGTCTGCGGCAAGCCCACGTGCAGCACGAGGCGGGGCACGCCGGGCAGCGATTGCGCGTCGGCGTTGAGCACCGCGCCGGCCACGCGCGGGTCGAGCACGATGATGACCGTCTCGCCGAGGAACGGCAGCGTGGTGCCGTCGCGCCACTCGATGCGCGCGGCCTCGACGCGGCGCGCGCGCTCGCGCTGCTCCTGCAGCTTGCGCAGGATCCAGCCGGACTTGGAACGCACCGCGGCGTCGATGTTCTGCAGCGACACCCAGCGCGGGGCGTTGACCTGCAGCCCTTCCGCGCTGACGACGAAGCCGATGCTGCTGCGGCGGGCGCGGCGCAGCGCGTACGCCACGCGATGCTCGCCCAGCTGCAGCTCGCGCTCGGCCTGCGGATGGCGGAAATGCAGCGGCGACGGGTCGTCGCGGCGCGTGGGGGGCGGGGTATCGTCGGGCGCGTCGGCCTGGGCCTGCGCGATCGGGCGGTCCCGCGATCGCGGCGGCGCCGACGGCGTCCCGCTCGACGGCGGGGCGTCGAAGAGCGAGAGCTGCGAGAGGTCGTCGGCCGGGCCGGGTCGGGACATGGGCATCGATTCTAGTGCGCTGTCCCGGAAGTTCGTGCGCGAAAGGGCGCGACCCCGGCG
>DATCRO010000850.1:0-6677 GCA_036569025.1 Burkholderiaceae bacterium | reverse complement strand
ATCAGCGCCAGCGCGCCCAGTCCCGCCAAGCCGAGCGCGATGCCGCCCGGTTCGGGCACGGCGGCCAGGCTGGCGGCGTAGGTGCCGTAGTGGAAATCGGGGCAGCCGGAATCGGTGCAGTGGAAATCGACGAAGTCGTCGGTCTTCCAGTCGTTGGTGCCCGAGAGCAGGTCGAGCTGGTCGCCATAGGTCGTGAACGCATGGGCGGCGGTGCCCGCGCCGCCGAACTGGCCGGTGGTGGTGTCGAAGTCCAGCTCCGCGTGCAACTGGTCGTAGGTCCACGCATCCGGCGTGACGCCGATCACGATGCTGAAGTCGCTCACCGCGAAGACGCCGGGGTGGCCCGCGACCTCGGTGCCGAGGACGAAGCTGCCGACGGCGGGCGGCGCGACCAGGTTGTGCGGGTCGTACGTGAGCGTCAGCGTGTAGGTGTCGCCGGCGCCGGCCGCGGCGGCGGGGCCGCTGGCGACAGCGGCGAGCGCGAGCAGCGCGGACGAGGCGAGCGCGCGAAGCGCGAAGGACGAGCGGCGCGGGGGCGTCGTGGCCATGGACGGATCTCCGGGGATGGATGGATGCGCGCCGGCGTCGCGGAGCGCGCCACCTGCGGCCGGGACGTCGTGCGACGTCGCAGCGTCGGCACGGTAACGGCCGCGGCGGCGCGGGCCCATCCCGCATTCAAGGCGGGCTTCACGCATCGACCATCGCTCGCTGCCGCGATCGGTGGCTTGTTCACCCGCGCGGCATCCCTCGTTCGACGTGTCCGCTCGGTCGGGCGCTCAGCGCTGCGCCAACCTCGCGAACGCGGCGGGACGTGCGACGTGGCCCGTCTTGTCCTTGGCCGTGTTCAGCTGGGCATGCAGCGCGTCGAGGTCGTCGTGGGTGGCGTGTCGGCGTTCGGGCGTCATGGGGCGGCGTCGCGCTCAGGCGTCGGGCGGCCCCTTGAGCTCGACGACGTTGCCCTGCGGATCGCTCAGGTAGATCGACGGCCCTTCGCCCTCGGCGCCGTAGCGCGACGCGATCGGTCCGGCCTCGATCCCCAGCGACGCGAGGTGCGCGCGGATGGCGGCTTCGTCGAAGGGCTCGACGCGAAAGCACATGTGGTCGACGTTGTGGCCTTCCTTGCCCGGCGCGGCGCCGCCCGCGCGTCCGAGCTTGCCGTCCACGGGCACGAGGTCGAGCATGGAGCGGCCCGCGCGCAGCTGGACCAGGCCGATCTCGTCCTGCCGGCGCTCGATGTGGCAGCCCAGGCCCTCGCAGTAGAAGCGCAGCATCGAGGGCAGGTCGACCACGCGCAGGACGATGTGGTCGATGTCGCGGATGTGGATCATTGGTGAAGCGCAACTTGTGGGTCGATTCACGAGTGTCCCACGCGATGCGCGCGCGTGACCCGCGCGCATCGCGGGGACAAGCCGTCAGTTGGCGCGTGCCGAGTCGCCCGGCGCCGGCAGGTACAGCTGTTCCTGCGGCACGAGGATCCACAGCAGGATGTACAGCGCGAGGCCGCAGCCGGCGAAGACGATGCCGAACGTGAACACGAGGCGCCACACCCACGACGGCACGCCGGTGACCTGGCCGATGCCGCCGCACACGCCGCCGAGCCAGCGGTCGCTGAGGCTGCGGCGGAACTGGTGCAGGGGCGAATACGCGGGCGTGCTGCGCGCGGAGGGCGAGCCGCTGAGCACGCGGGCCTTGGCGCGCGCGAACTCCTCGTCGGACAGGATGCCGCGCTGGTGGAGGTCGCCGAGCTTGCCGAGTTCGTCGCTGTCAGACATGGTGTTCTCCTTGGTGGAAGCGTTGATTCGATGACTGCAGGTTACGCCCGCGTCCCCGGTGTCGCCAGCCGCGTGCGACGGGCTGCAGCGCAGGCCGACAGGGCCGCCCGGGCGGCCGATGGAGCGGCGCTCAATGCTTGCGCAGCACGTCGCTGGCGAGCGCGAGATCGTGCACCCAGCGCTCGAACTCGCGCTCGCGTCCGGCCGGATCGCCGCGCAGCAGTGCCGAAGGGTGCAGCGTGACGAGCACGCGCCGGCCGTCGCTTCGCTGCAGCCATCGGCCGCGCTCGGACAGCACCTTCACCGGACGACCCATCAGCGAACGCGCGGCCGTGCCCCCGAGGGCGACCAGCGCCGCCGGCCCGACCGCCTCGATCTCGCCCTGCAGCCAGTGCGCGCAGGCGAGGATCTCCAGCTGCCCCGGCGTCTTGTGCATGCGGCGCTTGCCGCGCAGTTCGTGCTTGAAGTGCTTGACGGCGTTGGTCAGGTAGACCGCCTCGCGATCCCAGCCCAGGGCGGCCAGCGCCTTGTCCAGCAGATGGCCGGCCGGGCCGACGAACGGCCGGCCCACGAGGTCCTCGCGATCGCCGGGCTGCTCGCCGACGATCATGAGCCGCGCGTGGCCCGCGCCTTCGCCGAAGACCGTCTGCGTCGCCAGGGCGCCGAGCGGGCATTCGCGGCAGTGGGACGCCTGCGCGCGCAAGGTCGCGAGCGCGATGGGACGGCGCGCCGTCGACGCGGCTTCGTCGGCGGCGGTGCGGGCGACGACGGCGGGGCCGCGGGCGGACGCCGGGCCCGCGACCGCTGCACGGGCGGGCCGTGCCGGCGCGGGGCGCGTCTTCCCGGCCGCGGCGGGAAGGGCGGATCGGGTGGTCACGGCTCAGTGCTTGGCGTTGTCCTTGTTGAAGCCGCGCGTGGGCACCATGGTCGGACGCGGACCGTCCATGGAGTCGCTGCAGGGGGCCTGCCATTCGCGCAGCTCGGTCGCCAGCAACGTGTTGCCATCGCGTTCCGCCAGGGCGATCAAGTCGAAGACGTTCTGGTCGTTGACCAGCTCGTGCGCGACGCCGAGCTTGAGCTGGCGGTAGATGTGTTGCGGATCGGTCGAGTCGTTCTGCGCTTTCATGGGCTCTCCAGGAATGAATCGCTTCGCGGCAACGCCTGTGCCCGTCCGGTGCCGGGGACGTGCCGTGTGCGCAGTGTGCTCCGCACGCGATAGACCTTGGTCGCTACAGGCGCAATTGCCCGGCGTAGCCGGTCAGCTCAAGGTAGCCCCAGCCCACGGCGCGGCCGTCGTCGCCGCGCAGCGCGGACAGGCCCTCCCAGTAGATCGCGCCCGTGGAGCCGCGGCTGTCGAGCTCCTGGTCGTCCTGCAGGGCCGCGACGCGCCAGCGCCCCGCGGGCGTCGCCAGCGCCCACTCGACCGGCCAGCTGGCCTGGGTGCGCGGGCTCGTCCAGCGGCGCAGCGGCTCGAAGCGGACGTCGCCGGCGGCGAAGTTGCTTCGCGCGCCGCCCGCGCTGCGGAACGAGCCGCCTGCCCAGATCGTGCTGCCGTCGGCATGGCGCAGGCGGAATGCCATCAGCGCCGACCCGTCGATCAGGTTGAAGCCGACCCAGTCCCAACCGACGGCGCCGTGCGCCAGGTACTGGTCGCTCCATTCGTGGTCTAGCCACGCGCGCCCGCTCACGTCCCGCGCGGGCGCGGTGGCGCGCTCGATGCGGCCACGCACGGCGAGCTGCGGCTCGCTGTAGTAGTGGCTGGCCACGGCGCGATCGGGCGCCTTCTGCGACCAGCCGGCCTCGCCCTGCAACAGCAGGGGCTGCGTGCCGGTGAGGTCGAGCGCGAGCGCGAAGCGGTCGGCGCGCATGTCCACGCGCAGGCGGCTGCGCGTGTCGCCGGGGGGCGACGGTGCCCGGCGCGTCAGTGACCAGTCGTGCAGCCGCACGGTCTGCGGCAGGGACGGCCCGGGCGTCTGGGCGATGCCGAAGCCCTCGCGGGCGACGCGTTGGTCGTGCCGGGCGGCCGACGTCAGGTCGGTGAGCGCGACGTGCGCGAACACGAGCTGGCGCGCGGCGAAGCGGCTGGCCGAGTCGGCGGCCAGGCCGGTGCGCGTGCGGAAGAACGTGACCTGGAAGCCGAACTCGGGCGTCTCGGCGGCGCGTTCGTCCGGGCCCGAGCGCAGCCAGCCGGTGACGTACCACCACTCGACGTGGGTGTCCGGGTGGCCGCCGTGGTCGGCCGGGAAGACGAGGGGGCGGTGTGACACGCCGAGGGGCGGGTGCTCCAAGGCGGCGGCCCGCGCAGCCCCCGTCGAGGCGAGGGTGGCCGGCAGCAGTCCGAGGAAGGGGCGGCGGCGCATCACCGGGAGCTCCGGCGAGGGGCGGGACGAGGCGAGGGCATGCGGCAGTGTCGGCGAGTTCGGGCTTCGGTCGGCGGCGCGTCGAACGCGGGCGTCTCCTGGAAAACCAGCATGAGGATTTTCCAGGAGATGGCGCCGCGCGCGGCCTGCGTGTCGCATCAGGACAAGACATGGCGCGATCTGCCCGCCAATGATGCGCCCCCATGGCCTCGCCCCGATCCGTCCCGTCCAAGACCGCGGCGTTCCGCGCCGAATACCGCGCCGACGTGCTGCCGCCGCGCTACTCGGGCGCGGCGCATGTCACGCTGGTGCTCATGGCCGCGGGCGGCGGCATCGCGGCAGCCCTCGCGTTCGCCCTGGCGCACGGTGCGCGCTGGGCCGATGGCTGGATCGTGCCGCTGACCTTCGTCGTCGCCAACGCGGTCGAATACCTCGCGCATCGCGGACCGATGCATCACCGCACGAAGGCGCTCGCCGCGCTGCACACGCGCCATTCGCGGCGCCACCATCGATTCTTCGTCGACGCGGCCATGCCCTTCGAGAGCGCGCGCGATTTCCATGCCGTGCTGTTCCCGCCGGTGCTGCTCGCCTTCTTCGGCGCCATCGCGTGCGGGCTCGGGGCGCTGGTCGCGCTCGTCGCGCCCACCGGCGTCGCGGCGCTGTTCGTGGCGAGCGCGCTCGGCTACTACCTGCTCTACGAGGTGCTGCATTTCCTGTACCACGTGCCCGCGCACTGGCGCGTGGCGCGCCTTCCGGGCGTGCGCTGGCTCGCGCGCCTGCACCGCGTGCACCACGATCCGCGGCGCATGCAGCAAGCCAACTTCAACCTCGTGTTCCCGCTGTGCGACCGGCTCGCAGGCACGCTGGACACGGGTGCCGCGGCCGCGCCGGCCGACCCGACGATCGATTCGACGGGAGCCATGCGATGCCCCATCCAGCCTCCAGCCTCCGGCCGCCGGCGCTTCGTCGCCGCGCTCGGCGTCCTCACCGCGGCGGGCGTGCCGCCCGCGCAGGCCCTGACGCGCACGCGGGTCGCCTCGATCGCGCGCGCACCGCTGTCGCGCCCGGTCGCGCAGATGCAGGCGAGCTGCGACGTCGTCGTGATCGGCTCGGGTGACGGCGGTGCGGTGATGGCCGCGCGGCTCGCGCCCGGGCGGCGCCTGGCGGTGCTCGAGCGCGGGCGCGAATGGGTGCCGTCGGCCTTTCCCGGCACGCGCGCGGAGGCGCTCGGCCAGTTCCGCAGCAGCGCGCTGCCGCCGGGGCTGTACGACTATCGCATCGGGTCGACGATGGACGTGTTCGAGCCAGCCTTGAAGCGGCGCGGCGGCTCCCCGTCAACCCGGGCCAGCGATCGAGCGACGAGCGGGGAGCGCTGATGCGGGCCGGGCGCGTCCCCGTCGCTACCAGTCCTCCTTGACCGCGCGCACCACGTCGCGCCCCGCCGCGGCGTGGCCGCTGCCCCAGGCGGTGAACGCACCGGCCAGCACGACGCCCAGTCCCAGCACCAGCAGGTCGCCGGGCGGCACGCTCATCTGCATCGTCCAGTGGAAACTCTGCGGGTTGACCACCTTCACCAGCACGACGCTCACGGCCAGGCCCAGCGCCAGGCCCAGCACCGCGCCGACCGCGCTCCACAACGCGCCCTCGGACGCCACCAACGCCAGCACCTGGCGCCGTGTGAACCCGAGGTGCTGCAACGTGCCGAACTCGCGCCGGCGCGCGAGCACCTGCGCGGAGAAGCTCGCCGCGATGCCGGCCAGCCCGATCGCCAGCGCCACGCCCTGGAGCCAGCGCGTGACGGCGAAGCTGCGGTCGAAGATGCGCAGCGAGTAGGCGCGCAGCTCGCTGGCGGTCGCGATCTCGGCGGGCGCATCGGGCGGGACGGCGGCCTTGATGCGCGCGACGACGGCGTCGCGCGTGGCGGCGCCTGCGCGCGCCTGCGCTTCCGCGCCCGAGTGCGCGTTCGCGCTCGCGCCCCCGCGCGCGTGCGCCCCGCTGCCGGCGTCCGCGCGTGCGGCGGTGTTGGAATCGTCCTGACCGCCGGAGTCCGCGAGCCAGACCGCCAGGCCGCTGACGCGGTCGTCGCCGGTCAACCGCAGCCAGTCGGCGCGTGACATCAGGAGCGCGCCCTGCTGGCGGGCGTAGTCGCGCCAGACGCCGCGGACGACGGCGCGCACGCTGGTCGTCCGCGACGTCGAGCTCGCGCCCGCGCCGCGAGGCGGCGGCAAGGGGAGCCAGACCACGTCGCCCTTCTTCAGGTGCTGCAACGCGGCCAGCACCTCGGTGGGATAGACCGACAGCGGGTCGTTCGGCGCCGGCGCCGCGTCGTCCGGTTCGACGATCCACGGCAGGTGAGGCTGCGTCTCGCCGGGCAGCAGGTCGCGTATCAGCAGCGCGGCCTCGGGCTGGTCGGGCGCCAGCGTGACCGGCAGCAGGCGCTCGGCTCGCACCTGGCGCACCCCGGGGCCCGACGCGGCCGCGACCACCGCCGGCGGCAGGAACGCCGGGGTGTCGCCGGCGCCGGGCAGCTGGCGCACATAGAGGT
>DATCRO010000849.1:0-8226 GCA_036569025.1 Burkholderiaceae bacterium | reverse complement strand
GGTACCCGCTCGCCTGGATGAAGCGCAGCGCCTCGCGGCCCAGCGTGGCCGAGTGCTCGCCGGCGTCGACGCAGATGCCCGTGCTGCCGACGCCCGGCGGGTCGCACACCAGCTTGCGGCCGCAGAACATGCCGGCCAGGTGGCTGTCGGCGTCGCAGACGAACAGCGCGAAGTAGATGTCCGAGTCGTCGCCGACGATCCATTCCTGCGCGACGACGCAGCCCGAGCCGGCGAGCATGCGCACGGCGACGGCCTCCGCCTCGGCCCGCGTCTCCACGCGCACGGCGCGCTCCGCGTGGCCGGTGAGGACGAGCGCCTTGTCGGCGGGCTTGAGCACCAGCGGCAGCACCAGGTCGCGCAGCGCCGCGGCCACCGGCTGGCCGGACTGGATGACGGCCGTGCGTGGCACGTCCAGGCCATGCGCCAGCGCGAACTGCTGGAACGTCGCCTTGTTGGCCAGCGTGCGCAGCATCCCGGCCGGCGGGAGCGTGAACTGGTAGAGCGCCGCGAGCTCGTCGCGATGATCGTTGACGGCGTCGACCTGGCGGTCGCCGCACAGCATCAGCACGGCGCGGCGGCCGAGGCGGCGCGCGAGGGCCTTGAGGCCGTCGACGAGCGGAGGGCCGTCGAGCGCCGGCAGGATGGCGACCTGCGCGTGGCGCGACAGGGCCGCCGGGCACCAGCGCGTGGCCACGGCGACGTGGACCTCGATGCCGCGGCCGGCCAGGCTGCGCACGATGCCCAGGCTGTTGAGACTCTCGCCAACGACGACGACCGGCACCCTCTGTTGTTCTGTTCGACCCGCAGCCATGATGGCCCTGACTTCCCACGTTGCCTCGGCAGACGCGGGAGCCGCGAGTGAACCGTGCACAGTCGAGAATGTTCCTCGACAGTGCGCGGCGCGCCTGAAGCCGGCCTGTCAGGTCACCGGATTAGGGGAGCGTCCGACAGGGGATTCGAGCGTCGATCGACCGGCTTATCCCAAGACAAGGTTGTCACGGTGCACCAGCTCGGGCTCGTTGGCATAACCGAGCGCCGCCTCGATCTGCGAGGACGGCTTGCGCGCGATCAGGCGCGCCTCGGCCGACGAATAGTTCGCCAGGCCGCGCGCCACCATGCGGCCGTCGAGCGCGCGCACGGCGATGACGTCGCCGCGATGGAACTCGCCCTCGACTTCGCGCACGCCGATCGGCAGCAGGCTCTTGCCTTCCTCGCGCAGCTTGATCGCCGCGCCGTCGTCGACCACCACCGCGCCGCGCAGCTGCAGGTGATCGACCATCCAGCGCTTGCGCGCCGCGACCTTGGCGGTCTGGGCGACCAGCAGCGTGCCGATGGGCTCGCCGGCGGCCAGGCGCATCAGCACGTCGGACTCGCGCCCCCAGGCGATGACGGTGCTGGTACCCGAGCCCGCGGCGCGCTTGGCCGCGAGGATCTTGGTGAGCATGCCGCCGCGGCCGATGGCCGAGCCGGCGCCGCCGGCCATGCGTTCCAGCTCGGGATCGCCCGCGCGTGCGCGCGCGACGAACGTCGCGTCGGGGTTCTTGCGCGGGTCGGCGGTGTACAGGCCGGGCTGGTCGGTGAGGATGACGTAGGCGTCGGCGTCGACGAGGTTGGCCACCAGCGCGCCGAGCGTGTCGTTGTCGCCGAACTTGATCTCGTCGGTGACGACCGTGTCGTTCTCGTTGATGACCGGGATCACCTTGAGCCCGAGCAGCGTGACCAGCGTGGAGCGCGCGTTGAGGTAGCGCTCGCGGTCGGCCAGGTCGGCGTGCGTGAGCAGCACCTGCGCGCTGCCGAAGCCGTGCTCGCGCAGCTTGCTCTCGTACATCTGCGCCAGGCCCATCTGGCCCACGGCGGCGGCGGCCTGCAGCTCGTGCAGCTCCTTGGGGCGCGCCGTCCAGCCCAGGCGCTTCATGCCCTCGGCGATGGCGCCCGAGGACACCATCACGATCTCGCGACCGGCCTGGCCGAGCGCGGCCATCTGGCGGCACCAGTTGCCGATCGCCTCGGCGTCGACGCCGCGGCCCTCGTTGGTGACCAGGCTCGAGCCGACCTTGACGACGATGCGGCGCGCGTTGCGCAGCTCGTCGTTGACCGCGGCGGCGTCGGCCGCGGAGGACGCTGCGCCGACATTCATGGGGCAACCTCCGTGCTGCGGACCGCGGAGCGAGCGCCTTGGGGCGGCCGGGCGGCGCTCATGCTGCGCGGGTGCGTCGACGAACGGGAGCGGCGGGCGCGGGCGCCTCGTCGGCCTCGGGATCGATCGGCGCGAAGCGCGGATCGACCGGCTCGTCGTTGTCGGCCTGGGTCGACTTGGCGACCTTGGCCACCTTGCGGGCGGCGCGCGCGGGGCGCACCGTCGCCTCGACCGCGGGGGCCGGCGCGGCCGGCGCATCGAAGCGCGGATCGACCGGCGGGGCCGGCTGCTCGACCTGCGCGCGCACGTGCTCGTAGATCGCGTGCAGCATCGGCTGCAGGCCCTCGCGCGCGAGCGCCGAGATCTCGAACACCGGGCCCTTCCACTTCAGTCGCCTGACGATGTCCTTGCAGCGCGCGGCACGCTCTTCCTCGGGCACCATGTCGAGCTTGTTGAGCACGAGCCAGCGCGGCTTGGCGGCCAGCTCGGGGTCGTACTTCTCGAGTTCCTTGGCCAGCGCCTTGGCCTCCTTGACCGGGTCGACGCTGTCGCTGACCGGCGCCGCGTCGATGACGTGCAGCAGCAGGCGTGTGCGCTGCAGGTGGCGCAGGAACTGGTGGCCCAGGCCGGCGCCTTCGGCGGCGCCCTCGATCAGGCCGGGAATGTCGGCCACGACGAAGCTCTTCTCGGGCGCGACGCGCACGACGCCGAGGTTCGGGTGCAGCGTGGTGAACGGGTAGTCGGCGATCTTCGGCCGCGCGTTCGAGATGGCCGTGATCAGCGTGGACTTGCCGGCGTTGGGCATGCCCAGCAGGCCGACGTCGGCCAGCACGCGCAGTTCCAGCCGCACCTTCTTCTGCTCGCCGGGCCAGCCCGGCGTCTTCTGGCGCGGGGCGCGGTTGGTGCTGGTCTTGAAGTGCAGGTTGCCGAAGCCGCCGTCGCCGCCCTTGCACAGCAGCACGGGGACGTCCGGCTCGATGAGCTCGGCCAGGATCTGGTCGGTCTCGAAGTCCTTGATCATCGTGCCCACCGGCACGCGCAGGACGATGTCGTCGGCGGCCGCGCCGAACTGGTCGGAACCCCGGCCGGCCTCGCCGTTGCGCGCCTCGTGGCGGCGGTTGTAGCGGTAGTCGATCAGCGTGTTGAGATTGCGGTCGGCCACGAACCACACGCTGCCGCCCTTGCCGCCGTTGCCGCCGTTGGGGCCGCCGAAAGGAATGCACTTCTCCCGGCGGAAGCTCATGCAGCCGGCGCCGCCGTTGCCGGCGGCGATGTCGATCACGGCTTCATCAACGAATTTCATGGGAGGACTTTCCTTGCGGCGACGCCGACTTCAAGACAATAAACGAGAAAGCCCCGGCATGCCGGGGCTCGTTCACGTATGACCAGTCAATCAGCGGGCGAAAGCTCGAGGCCGCTGCGCTAGCCCGACGTGCAAGGACTAGGCCCCTTGGGGGCTGGCAGCGGTACTCCGCTGACTGGGGCTCATTCAGAGCGGGGTGACGAAAACCGTCTGGCGGTTCAGGCTGCCCTTGGTGGCGAACGAGATCTTGCCGTCGACCAGCGCGAACAGCGTGTGGTCGCGGCCCATGCCGACGTTCTCGCCGGCGTGGAACTTCGTGCCGCGCTGGCGGACGATGATCGAACCGGCCGAGACGGTTTCGCCGCCGTAGGCCTTGACGCCGAGCATCTTCGGTTGGGAGTCACGGCCGTTCCGCGTGGAACCGCCGCCTTTTTTCTGTGCCATGGTGCATTAGCTCCTGTGCAATGAGTTCGGGCGTATCGACGCTTACGCGTTGATGGCCGAGATCTCGAGTTCGGTGAAGTGCTGGCGGTGGCCGCCATGCTTCTGGTAGTGCTTGCGACGGCGCATCTTGAAGATGCGGACCTTGTCGTGGCGACCTTGCGCAACCACGGTAGCCTTCACGCTGGCACCGGCGACCAGGGGCGCGCCGACCGTCAGTTCCGCGCCGTTGCCGACTGCGAGAACCTGGTCCAACACGATTTCCTGGCCAACGTCCGCAGCAATCTGTTCTACCTTAATCTTTTCGCCGGCAGCAACCTTGTATTGCTTGCCACCGGTTTTTACGACCGCGTACATATATGACCTTTCAGTTGACTTCGCTCGCCGCCCGGCGGTGAGATCCGCGTTGCCCGCCTCCCGGACGGCGCCCGGGAACCTGGGGGTTCCCGCTTGCCGTCCCGACTGGCACGCCCCGCTTGTTGCCCGCAGTGGCGTCCGGTCCGGACACGCTAAGACCGACCATGGGTCGGCGAAGCCCTCCATCATACCATCGGCCGATCGGAACGTCAAAGCGGACTGCCACGCCCCGTCGGCAGGCCGCCAGCCTACCTATAATGCCGGATTCCCTTTCCCGCGAACCGTCGTCGTGAACGCCCCCCTCACCCACGCGCCCCTGCCTGTCGACCCGATGGCCGCCGAAATGCAGGCCGTCGACGACGTCATCCGCCGCCGGCTGACGTCCGAAGTCGCGCTCGTCGACCAGATCGCGAACTACATCGTCGGCGCCGGCGGCAAGCGGATCCGTCCGCGGCTGGTGCTGCTGTTCTCGCGCGCCCTGTCCTTCACCGGCGACAGCCGGTTCGAGCTGGCCGCGATCATCGAGTTCATCCACACGGCCACGCTGCTGCACGACGACGTCGTCGACGAGTCGGCGCTGCGCCGCGGCCGCGCCACCGCCAACGCCCTGTTCGGCAATGCCGCCAGCGTGCTGGTGGGCGACTTCCTGTACTCGCGCGCCTTCCAGCTGATGGTGGAGATCGGCCGCATGCGCGTGCTCGACGTGCTGGCCGACGCCACCAACGTCATCGCCGAAGGCGAGGTGCTGCAGCTGATGAACATGCACGACGCCGACCTGGCCGTCGAGGACTACCTGCGCGTCATCCGCTACAAGACGGCCAAGCTGTTCGAGGCCAGCGCCCGCCTGGGCGCCGTCATCGCCGACGCCCCGCGCGAGATCGAGGACGCCTGCGCCAACTTCGGCCGCTCGCTGGGCACCGCGTTCCAGCTGGTCGACGACCTGCTCGACTACGAGGGCGACACCACCGCGCTCGGCAAGAACGTCGGCGACGACCTGCGCGAAGGCAAGCCGACGCTGCCGCTGCTGTATGCGATGAGCCACGGGACGCCCGAGGAAGCCGCGCTGATCCGCCACGCCATCGAGCAGGGCGAGGTCGAGCGCCTGGCCGAGATCGTGCAGATCGTGCGCCGCACCGGCGCCATCGACGCCACCCGCCAGGCGGCCCGCCGCGAGGCGGACCACGCCCGCGAGCAGCTCGCCCTCCTGCCCGACTCCGAGACCAAGCAGCTGCTGCTGGAGCTGTGCGTGCGCTCCGTCGAACGCTCGTCCTGACGCGATCGGCACGCGGGCACTTGTCGAGCCCGCGAGAACTGTGCGAGAATGCTTAGCTCAGCGAAACGGAGCGCCGCAAGCAGCGCGACGGATCGAGCGAACAGCCGGCAAGGCTGGCCCGCAAGGGCGACGTCAGAGGCTGACCAAGCTTCGCTGAAACATCGGGGTGTAGCTTAGCCTGGTAGAGCGCTACGTTCGGGACGTAGAGGCCGGAGGTTCGAATCCTCTCACCCCGACCAGATCATCCGCCTGGTGCCGGCCCGTCCGGCCCATGCGACGCGTCGGGCCCCGGCCCGGCGCAAGACACCAAGGAGCCCGCGGGCTCCTTTTGTCATTTCTGCTGTCGAGTTACTTCCTGAATCCATTTTCATTGGATTTCGCCAATTACCTGACGAATCCAACTGACGAGTACCCACGCGTTTGCCGCCATGGCGAAACGGGCGAGTTATCGTAGGCTTTTCGCAATTTACTTCACCTTATTCCTGGGCGATGATCGCCGTTCGGCGCCCCTGGGCACCCATCACTTCGCTGCGGCTCCTCGAAGATGGCTGTTGACACTTTCCTCGACGCACCCCAAACCAACCTCGCCGGGGTCGCGCGGATCCTGGTGCGCGCGGGTCGGATCGAGCCCAAGCAGGCCGAGGACCTGACCAAAACCGCCCACGACAAGCGCATCCCGTTCGTGGCCCAGTTGATCGAGACCGGCGTGATGAAGCCGCTCGCGCTGGCGCACGCGCTGTCCAACGCGCTGGCCGTGCCGCTGCTCGACCTGGACGCGGTCGACTCCAAGTCGCTGCCGCAGGGCATCGTCGACGCCAAGCTGATCTCGCAGTACCGCGTCTATCCGCTGGGCAAGCGTGGCGGGCGACTGTTCATCGCCTGCGCCGACCCGACCGACCAGGAGGCCGTCGAGCGCATCAAGTTCGCCACCCAGCTCGCGCCGGAGTGGATCGTCGTCGAGTACGACAAGCTGATGCGCCTGGTCAGCGACCAGTCGGCCTCCGCCAAGGAGACGATGGAGGCGCTGGCCACGTCGGACTTCGAGTTCGAGGTCACCGACGAGGACCCTAACGCGGCGCCGGAAAAGCAGGACGTCGCCACCGAGGTCGAGGACGCGCCGGTCGTCAAGTTCCTGCACAAGATGCTGATCGACGCGATCAACCTGCGCGCGTCCGACCTGCACTTCGAGCCCTACGAATTCAACTACCGGGTGCGCTTCCGCATCGACGGCGAACTGCGCGAGATCACGCAGCCGCCGATCGCCATCAAGGAGAAGCTGGCGTCGCGCATCAAGGTCATCTCGCGGCTGGACATCTCCGAGAAGCGCGTCCCGCAGGACGGCCGGATGAAACTCAAGTTCGGCAGCAAGTCGATCGACTTCCGGGTCAGCACGCTGCCCACGTTGTATGGCGAGAAGATCGTCATCCGTATTCTCGACCCGTCCAGCGCGCGCCTGGGCATCGAGGCGCTGGGCTACGAGCCGGCGGAGAAGGAACGACTGCTCAACGCCATCGTCCGGCCGTACGGCATGGTGCTGGTCACCGGCCCGACGGGTAGCGGCAAGACGGTGTCGCTGTATACCTGCCTGAACATGCTCAACCAGCCGGGCGTGAATATCTCGACCGTCGAGGATCCGGCCGAAATCAACATGCCGGGCGTCAACCAGGTCAACGTCAACGACAAGGCCGGCCTGAACTTCGCCTCGGCGCTGAAGTCGTTCCTGCGCCAGGATCCGGACGTCATCATGGTCGGCGAGATCCGCGACCTGGAGACCGCCGACATCGCCATCAAGGCCGCCCAGACCGGCCACATGGTGCTGTCCACGCTGCACACGAACGACGCCCCGACCACGCTGACCCGCCTGCAGAACATGGGCGTGGCGCCGTTCAACATCGCCTCGTCGATCCTGCTGATCACCGCCCAGCGCCTGGCGCGCCGGCTGTGCGAGAGCTGCAAGGTGCCGGCCGACTACCCGCGCGCGTCGCTGCTGCGCGCCGGCTACACCGAGGAGGAACTGGACGACACGTGGCGCCCGTACCGCGCCGTGGGCTGCTCCAGTTGCAACAACGGTTATCGCGGCCGCGTCGGCATCTACCAGGTGATGCCCATCACCGAGAAGATGCAGCAGATCATCCTCGCCCAGGGCAATGCCCCGGACATCGCCGCCTGCGCGAAGGCGGACGGCGTGCGCGACCTGCGCCAGTCGGGCCTGCTGAAGGTGCGCCTCGGGGTGACGACGCTCGAGGAAGTCATTTCCTGCACGAACGAATGAGTCGCTTACAAGTCGGGCTCAAATCACGCCTGGTACAAGGCAGAATCGCGCAACCATGCCCGACAGGGCGGTTGGAGGACTGATGGCTACTGCGATGGTGGCGAAGAGCGCCCCGGAACACATCTTCGAGTGGGAAGGCAAGGACCGCACCGGCAAGCTGGTGCGCGGCGAATTGCGCGCGGGCGGCGAAGCGGCGGTCAGCGCCAGCATGCGCCGCCAGGGCATCATGGTCACGAAGGTGCGCAAGCGTCGCGTGAGCGGCGGCAGCTCCATCAAGCAGAAGGACATCGCGGTCTTCACGCGCCAGCTGTCGACGATGATGAAGGCCGGCGTCCCGCTGCTGCAGGCCTTCGACATCGTGGGCCGCGGCAACGCCAATCCCAGCGTGGCCAAGCTGCTCAATGACATCCGCAGCGACGTCGAGACTGGCACCTCGCTGTCGG
>DATCRO010000848.1:0-11576 GCA_036569025.1 Burkholderiaceae bacterium | reverse complement strand
TCACGGCGCCCGGCGAGCGCTTCGGCGGCGCGCGCGGCCGTCGCAAGACGGCGTCCGCGACGTCCACCAACGGCCACGCTGACGAGGGCGACGCGGCGGCCTGATCCATCGGCGGGCACGCACGCCGATTGCCGCCCCGGCAGGGTCGCAACGTCGGCCGCGCGCCAGTCCGCCATGTCCCACGATCCGCATGCCGGTGGCGCGACGCGCCGCGGCTTCCTGCAGTCCGCCGGGGCCCTGGCCGGTACGCCGCTGATCGCCGGGCCGGCTCCTGCGGCGACGCATCCGGCCGCGCAGCCGCAGCCCGCGGCGCCCGTGGCGCTGACCCTGCGCGTCAACGGGCAGGACCATGCGCTGCGCCTGGAGCCCCGCACCACGCTGCTGGACGCGCTGCGTGACCACCTCGGCTTGACCGGCACGAAGAAGGGCTGCGACCGCGGCCAGTGCGGCGCCTGCACGGTGCTGGTCGGCGGGCGGCGCATCAACGCCTGCCTGTCGCTGGCCGTGCAGCACGACGGCGACGAGATCGTCACCATCGAGGGCCTGGGCCAGCCCGGGCGCCTGCATCCGCTGCAGGCCGCGTTCATCGCGGCGGACGCCTTCCAGTGCGGCTACTGCACGCCGGGCCAGATCTGCTCGGGCGTGGCGCTGATGACGGAAGCGCGGCGCGGCGATTGCAGCGCGGCGACGGAGGACGTGCGACGCACGGGCGCGCTCGCGTTGACCGACGCCGAGATCCGCGAGCGCATGAGCGGCAACCTGTGCCGCTGCGGGGCCTACGTCAACATCGTCGATGCGGTGCGCGTCGTGGCGCGGCAGGAGGGCGTCGCATGACGCCATTCGCATACCACCGCGCCCGCAGCGTGGAGGACGCCGTCCGCGTGGGCGGGACGCCCGATGCGCATTTCCTGGGCGGCGGCACCAACCTCGTCGACCTGGCCAAAGGCGGCGTCGTGCAGCCGCTGCTGCTGGTGGACGTGAGCCGGCTGCCCCTGGCCGAGGTCACGCCGCTGCCCGGCGGCGGCCTGCGCATCGGCGCCATGGTGCGCAACAGCGATGCCGCCAACCATGCGCTGGTCCGCACACGCCATCCGCTGCTGAGCCAGGCGCTCCTGGCCGGCGCGTCGCCGCAGCTGCGCAACATGGCCACCGTGGGCGGCAACCTGTTGCAGCGCACGCGCTGTCACTACTTCTACGACACGGCATTCGAGCACTGCAACAAGCGTGCGCCGGGCAGCGGCTGCGACGCCGTCGATGGCGTCAACCGCAACCACGCGATCCTGGGCGCGAGCCCGGCGTGCATCGCGACGCATCCGTCGGACATGTGCGTCGCGCTCGCGGCCCTGCGCGCCAGCGTGCGCGTGCGCGGGCCCCGCGGCGATCGCTCGATCGCGATGGCCGACTTCCACCGCCTGCCGGGCGACACGCCGCAGCGCGACACGTCGCTCGCCCCGGGCGAGCTGATCCTGCACGTCGACCTGCCGCCCGACGGCTTTGCCGCGCGCTCGCACTACCTCAAGGTGCGCGACCGCGCGAGCTACGCGTTCGCGCTGGTCTCGGTGGCCGCGGCGCTGGATGTGCGCGACGGCGTGGTGCACGACGCGGCGATCGCGCTCGGCGGCGTCGCCCACAAGCCCTGGCGACGGCCCGAGGCCGAGGCGCGGCTCGTCGGCCGCGTCCCGGGTGACGACGTGTTCGGCGAGGCCGCCGACGTGCTGTTGCAGGGCGCCAGGCCCGCTTCGCAGAACGGGTTCAAGGTGACGCTGGCGCGCCGCGCGATCGTCCGGGCGCTGCATAACGCGGGAGCAGCGTCGTGACGGCCATCGGACGGCCGCTGGATCGCGTCGACGGCCCGCTGAAGGTATGCGGCCAGGCGCACTACACCGGCGACATCGCCGTCGCGCGCATGGCGCACGCGGTGCTGGTCACCAGCAGCATCGCCAGCGGCCGGGTCGCGGCCATCGACACGGCTGCCGCGCAGCGGGCGCCCGGGGTGGTCGCCGTCATCACCCACTTGAACGCGATGAAGCTGCCGCAAGGCGGCCGGGCCGCGGTCCAGCCGCCCGAGGGGCGCGTGCTGTCGCTGCTGCAGGACGACCAGGTCGCCTACGCGAACCAGCCGGTCGCGGTGGTGGTGGCCGAGACCGACGCGCAGGCCGCCGGCGCGGCCGCGCTCGTGCGCGTGACGTACGAGCGTGCGCCCGTGCGCGGGGACTTCGCCGCCGCGCGTCGCGACGCCTATCCGCCGTCGCAGGACAAGATGAACAAGATGCCGCCCGACACGAGCCGCGGCGACATCGAAGGCGGCCTGCGCTCGGCGGCGCGGCGGCACGAGGCCGTCTACACGACGCCGTTCCAGCACCACAACCCGTTGGAGCCGCACGCGACGCTGGCCCGCTGGGAAGGCGAGCGGCTGGAGATCGAGGACTCGAGCCAGTACGTCGCCGGCGTCCGCCGCACGCTCGCCAAGACGTTCGGCATCGACCCGTCGCTCGTGCACGTGCGCTCGGCCTTCGTCGGCGGCGCGTTCGGCGGCAAGGGCTCGGCGTGGTCGCACGTGGTGCTGGCGGCGATGGCCTCGCGGCAGGTCGGACGGCCGGTGCGTCTCGCGCTGGAACGGCCGCAGCTGTTCGGCCCCGTCGGCGGCCGGCCGCACACGTGGCAGGCGATCCGCATGGGCTGCGACGCCGACGGCCGGCTGACCGCGCTGGAGCACCGGTCGACGTCGACCACCTCGACCATCGAGGACTGGGTCGAGACCTGCGCCGTCGTCACGCGCATGCTCTATGCGAGCCCCGCGGTCGCGACCACGCACCGGCTGGCGAAGATGAACGTGGGCACGCCCACCTTCCAGCGCGCGCCGGGCGAGTCCAGCGGCATGTTCGCGCTCGAGAGCGCCATGGACGAGATGGCGATCGCCGCCGGGCTCGACCCGATCGAGTTCCGCCTGCGCAACGACGCGAAGCGCGACGACCAGAAGGATGCGCCGTTCTCCAGCAAGGCGCTGGCTGAGTGCTACCGGATCGGCGCGGACAAGATCGGCTGGTCGCGCCGCCAGTCGATCCCGGGTGCGCTGCATGACGGGCACTGGCTGGTCGGCCTGGGCTGCGCCAGCGCCACGCGGCCGGCCAAGCGCAGCCCCTGCGCGGCCCGCGTCCGGCTGACCGCCGACGGCCGCGCGCTGGTGGGCTCCAGCACCGCCGAGCTGGGCACGGGCAGCTACACCGTCATGGCGCAGATCGCGGCCGACGGCCTGGGCCTGCCGGTCGAGCGCGTGCGCTTCGAGCTCGGCGACACCGACCTGCCCGAGGCGCCGATCTCTGCCGGCTCGATGACGGTCGAGAGCGTGGGCTCGGCCATCGACGACGCCTGCGCGAACGTGCGGCGCCAGCTCGTCGCCCTGGCCGTCGCAGACCATGAGTCCCCGCTGCACGGCCTGGGGCCCGAGGACGTCACCGTCGAGGACGGCTGGCTGCGCGAGCGCGCGGGCACGGGCCGGCGCGACAACGTCGCGGTGCTGCTGAGCCGGCGCGGCAGCGCGCCGCTGGTGGCCGACGGCAGCAGCCAGCCGGGCGAGGAGGACAAGCAGTTCTCGATGAACTCGTTCGGCGCCGTGTTCGCCGAGGTGCATGTCGACCGTGACCTGGGCATCGTCCGCGTGCCGCGCATCGTCGCGCGCTTCGGCGCCGGCCGCGTCATCAACGCCAAGACCGCCCACAGCCAGCTGCTGGGCGGCATCGTGTGGGGGCTGGGCATGGCGCTGACCGAGGAGTCGGTGCTCGACCCGCGTCATGCCCGCTTCGTCAATGCGAACCTGGCCGAGTACCACGTGATCGTCAATGCCGACGTCGGCGAGATCGACTGCGCGTTCGTCGACGAGGTCGACCCGCACGTGAACTCGCTCGGCGCCAAGGGCCTGGGCGAGGTCGCGATGACGGGCGTCATGGGCGCGGTCGCCAACGCGATCTTCAACGCGACCGGCCGGCGCGTGCGCGACCTGCCCATCACGCTGGACAAGCTGCTGTCTAGAGTCCCTTGAGCGCTTCCAGGCCGGCGGACGTTTTCGTCGCGCTGAACTCGACCACGTCGAAGCGCGCCGCGCCGTGGATCGCGAACGGGTCGCGGGCAAGGTAGTCCGACAGCGCCGCCTCGCTGCCCGAGCGCGCCAGGATCACGCCGCCGGTGCGCGGGATGCGCCGGCCCGATGCGAGGAACAGGCCGTCGGCGTAGCCCTGGTCCAGCCATTCGACGTGGCCGGGCATGAGGGCGTCGACATCCTCGACGGGCTTCAGATAGGTGAGCGTGACGATGAACATGGCGTGGGGGCAGGGGACGGGCATCGTCGTTGCCGACGTCGGGCAACGACCGCGAGGAGAACAATGTACCTGCGCCGACTTCGCCACGTGCTGTCCAAGGCCGGCAGCGCCTGGATCGACGACCACGCCCAGAGCATGGGCGCGGCGCTCTCGTACTACACGGTGTTCTCGCTGGCGCCGCTGCTCCTGATCGCGATCTCGGTGGCCGGCCTCGTGTTCGGGCGCGAGGCGGCGCAGGGCGCGGTGGTCGATCAATTGCAGGGCCTGATCGGGCGACAGGGCTCCGAGGCGATCCAGGATCTGCTGAAGAACGTGTCCAAGCCGTCGGAAGGCGTGATCGCGACGATCACCGGCGTGGTGGTGCTGGTGATCGGCGCGACCTCCGTCTTCGCCGAGCTGCAGGACGACCTGAACCGCATCTGGCAGGTGCCGACGCCCAGGAAGGTGTCGACCTGGTGGGCCTGGCTGCGCACGCGCATCCTGTCGATCGGCCTGATCCTGGCGATGGGCTTCCTGCTGCTCGTCTCGCTGGCGGCCAGCGCGGCCTTCGACGCGTTCGCGGCCTGGTCGACGTCGCCGATCGCCGGTTGGGAGCCCCTGGTGCACGCCATCAACCTCGTGCTGAGCTTCGCGCTGACCACCGCGCTGTTCGCATTGATCTACCGCTTCATGCCGCAAGCCACGATCGAATGGCGCGACGTCGGCATCGGCGCGGCCGTGACCGCCGCGCTGTTCGCGCTCGGCAAGACGCTGATCGGCCTGTACATCGGCAAGAGCGCGCTGGCCTCGGGCTTCGGCGCGGCGGGATCGCTGGCAGTGCTGCTCGCCTGGGTGTACTACTCCGCGCAGATCTTCCTGTTCGGGGCGGAGTTCACGTGGGCCTATGCGCATGCGTTCGGGTCGCGCCAGGGCCGGTCCACCGAGACCCCCGCGGCCCCCGGCGACACGCAGCGCGCCTCCGTGCGCTTTCGCTGAAGGATCGTTCACGCCAGTGGCACATCGCTTGCCTCGATCACGTGCATGACACCTCCCATTCCGGCGGCGCTGCGCCGCTCGCTGCGTGACACCTTCGGCTTCGACGAGCTGCGCTCCGGCCAGCACGACGTGATCACGCGCGTGCTCGCGGGCCGGCCCACCCTGGCCATCATGCCCACCGGCGCCGGCAAGTCGCTGTGCTACCAGCTGCCGGCGCTGCACCTGGACGGCGCGACGGTGGTCGTGTCGCCGCTGATCTCGCTGATGAAGGACCAGGCCGGCAAGCTGGAGGAGGCCGGCGTGGCCGCCGAGCAGCTCAACAGCGCGGTCAAGGCGAGCGAGCAGGACGCGTCGATGGAGCGCATCGCCGAGGCGCGCTCGGACATCGTCTTCGCCACGCCCGAACGCCTGACCGACCCCGAATTCCGCGCCACGCTCGCGGCCCAGGGCGTCGCGCTGCTGGTGGTCGACGAGGCGCACTGCATCTCGCAATGGGGCCACGACTTCCGTCCGGCCTACCTGGAGATCGGCGCCGCGATCGAGGCGCTGGGCCATCCGACCGTCCTCGCGCTCACGGCCACGGCCACCGCCGAAGTCGTCGACGACATCCGCCACCAGCTCGGCGTGCCCGACATGGAGGTCGTCAACACCGGCATGTTCCGGCCCAACCTGCAGATGCAGGTCCTGCAGGTCACCAGCGAGGCCGAGAAGTTCGACACGCTGCGCGAGACGCTGCGCACGACGCCGGGCGCGGGCATCGTCTACACGTCGACCGTCAAGACCTGCACGGAGGTGTTCGAACGCCTGCGCGACGCCGGCGAGTCGGTGGCGATCTACCACGGCAAGCTGCCCGCGGCCGAACGCAATGCGAACCAGGACGCCTTCATGAGCGGCGCGCGCCGCGTGATGGTGGCCACCAACGCGTTCGGCATGGGCATCGACAAGGCCGACATCCGCTACGTGATCCACTTCCAGATGCCCGGCAGCATGCAGGCCTACTACCAGGAGGCCGGCCGCGCCGGGCGCGACGGCAGGACGGCGCGCTGCGTGCTGATCTTCGACCGCCGCGACCGCCAGGTGCAGCAATTCTTCCTCGCGCGGCGCTATCCGCTCGTGGCCGACCTCGTGCGCGTGATCGAGGCCCTCGAGATCGCGCCGCAGGGATCGACCCAGCCCGAGCTCGTGGCGCGCGTGCACGGCATGCCCAAGAACCGGCTCTCGGTGACGTTGAGCCTGCTGCGCGACGGCGGCCTGGCGCAGTGCGATGCCACGCACGGCTGGCACCGCACGCCGCGCGAGGCGACGCCCCAGCTCCTGGGCGAGCTCGCCGGGGACTATGCCAGGAAGGCCGAACGCGACCACGAGGCGCTGGAGCGCATGGTGTTCTTCGCGCAGACGGGCTTCTGCCGCTGGAAGACGCTGCTCGAAGGCTTCGGCGAGAACCTGCCGGACGGCGCCGAGCGTTGCGGCCATTGCGACAACTGCGTGCGCTTCGCGTCGCAGGCGATCGAACTGCTGCCCGAGCCCGAGCCGGTGCCGCGGCTGCTGGAGGTCACCGGGTTCTCGAACTCGCTGTTCGAGGTGGGCGAGGCCGTGAAGGCGCCGAAGTACGGCGAGGGTGTCGTCGCCAGCGTCAAGGGCGACCAGATCTCGGTGCGTTTCCCGGACAAGTCGCTGCGTACCTTTCTAGCGGAGTTCCTGAAGAAGGCCAAGGCGCGCGCCCGGCGGACGTCGACGCCGCGGCGCGCGGCCGCGCGATCGGGCGCGGTCGCCTGAGCGCGCCCGAGCAGGCGCAGGGCAACGGGCGTGCCCGACAGGGGGCCTTCAGCCTCATGGAAAACGATCTGCTCCCGGCCTGATATTTGCCGAGCAGCGGCACCGCAGTCCCGCGTTGCCCGGGTACAGTCGGTCGCTCTTCCTGGAGGCGGCCGATGCGCCCGCCATGACGCCATCGGCCGTGAAAGACGATCTCTTGCACTCCATGCCCCCCGACCGCCGGCGCGACGACGCGTCGGAGCTGGAGTCGCTGCGCCGCGAGATCGCCCTGCGCGACGACGTGCTGTCGGTCGCCGCCCACGAGTTGCGCAACCCGCTGCACGCGCTGTCGCTGCACCTGGCGCTGGCGCGCAGCATGGCGCAGGCCGGCAACGCCGTCGAGGCCGCGGAGCGCATCCGCCGGGCCGAGCTCACCCTCAAGCGCTACGCCGAGCGCGTCACGGTGCTGATGGAACTGGTGGCGACGCCCGCGGCCACCTACGCGCTGGACCGCAGGCGCATCGACGTTCCGGCGCTCGTCGCCGCGCTGGTGGACAGCCTGGCCGAGGAGGCGCGCTCGCGCGGCATCGCGATGCGGGTGGACTGCGACGAGGCGGCGTTCGGCCCGATGCGCGCGGTGGACCCGGTCGCGCTCGAGCAGGTGGTCGACAACCTGGTGCTCAACGCGTTCAAGCACTCGGGCGCCAGCCGCGTGACCATCCGCCTGTCTTCGGGCGAGCACTGGTGGGTGCTGCAAGTCGAGGACAATGGCCACGGCATCGCCGCTGCCGACCAGGCCACGATCTTCGACAAGTTCGCGGTGGCGACCCACTCCGCCCGCGGCGCCGGCACCGGCCTGGGGTTGTGGATCGTCTCCCGGCTCGTGCAGTCGATGGACGGCCAGATCTCGGTGCAGAGCGTCCCGCAGCAAGGCTGCGCCTTCACCGTCCGGATTCCCGAACGTGACGACATGAGCACGAACCGATGACCTCCTCGACCACCGACAACGTCCCCGCCATCGAGCGCCTGCGCAGCGCCGTCCCGGGGCTCGACCAGATCCTGGGCGGCGGGCTGTTCCGCACCGGCGTCTACATCATCCAGGGCCTGCCGGGCTGCGGCAAGACGATCCTGGCCAACCAGATCTGCTATGGCCACGTGGCCGAGGGCGGGGCGGCCGTCTACGTGACGCTGCTGGCCGAGTCGCACTCGCGCATGATCCAGCACCTGTCGGCGCTGTCGTTCTTCGACGTCAAGGCCTTCCCCGACAAGCTCGCCTACATCAGCGCCTTCCACGAACTGGAGACGTCCGGCCTGAAGGGCCTGATGGCCCTGCTGCGGCGCGAGATGCGCACGCGCAAGATCGGGGTGCTGGTGCTCGACGGGCTGGTCGCGGCCTCGGAAGGCGCGAGCGACCTCGACCTCAAGAAGTTCATCCACGAGCTGCAGAGCATCGCCGTGCTGCAGGACTGCACGGTGCTGCTGCTGACCAGCGGCAACATCCACCGCATGGCGGCCGAGCACACGATGGTCGATGGCCTCATCGAGCTGGAGGACAAGCTGTTCGACGCGCGCTCCGAGCGCTCGATCCAGGTGCGGAAGTTCCGCGGCGCGGGCCCGCTGCGCGGCAAGCACTCGATGCGCATCGACAACGACGGCATCACCGTCTTCCCGCGCATCGAGTCGCTGTACCGCATCGCCGCGGGCGACGGCACCGGGACGGGGCACGCGGTCACCAGTGGTGTCGCGTCGCTCGACGGGTTGCTCGCGATCCGCGGCATCCCGGCCTCGAGCGCGACGGTCGTCATCGGTTCCACCGGCACCGGCAAGACGACGCTGGGCCTGCACTTCCTGCACGCGAGCACGCCCGACGATCCGGGCCTGCACCTGGGGTTCTTCGAAGGCCCGGATCGCCTGCGCTCCAAGGCGCGCTCGATGGGCATGGCCCTCGAGCCGCTGGAAGCCTCTGGCGCGGTGGAACTGATGTGGCAATCGCCGGTGGAGGCCACCGTCGACGAGATCGCCGAGCGGCTGCTCGCGGCCGTCGCCCGGCGCGGCGTGCGGCGCCTGGTCATCGACGGCCTGTCCGGCTTCCTCGAGTCGACCGTCTATCCGGAACGCATCGCGCGCTTCTTCTCCTGCCTCGTCAACGAGTTGCGCAACCGCCACGTGACGGTGCTGATGACGCTCGAGACGCGCGACGTCGTCAGCAGCGTCATCGCCATGCCCTGGGGCGTCTCGGGGCTCGTCGACAACCTGTTCTTCCTGCGCTTCGTGCATGACGAGGGCCGTGTCGAACGGCTGCTCACGATCATCAAGATGCGCGACACCGACTACCAGGCGGGCCTGTGCCGGCTGAAGATCGGATCGCAAGGAATGCACATTGCCGGGACCTATCGGGCAGACGGCGACGTGATTCCTTCTGCCCAACCCGTCGCCAGCCCGGAAGGCGCCGCGCCTTCCCCGTCGAAATGACGGCGCGGGGATAGAGGCATCGCGTGAAGACCATTCTTGTCGTCGACGACGAACTTGGCAGTGCGGAAGTCCTGAGCCTGATCCTGGAAGAGGAAGGCTACCGGGCCTTGTGCGCCGTCAATGGCCGCCAGGCGCTGATCCAGGCCCGCGACGTCGTGCCCGACCTGGTCATCGTCGACTACATGATGCCGCTGATGAACGGGGCGGAGTTCTCGCGCGAGATGCGCGCCGACCCGCAGTTCGCCGACACGAAGATCATCCTCAACAGCGGCCTGCCCGAGTCCGCGATCCGCGAGCAGTTCGACGGCTATGACGCGTTCCTGCGCAAGCCGTTCAAGGTCGAGATGCTGCTGGAGCTCGTGCAGCGCTTCATCGGCCGCTGATCGCGCCCTCAGGCGGCCGCGGCCCGCGGCGCCAGGCCCAGGCGCCGCAGCACCAGGGCATCCAGGGACAGCCGGCCGGGGCCGAACAGCACCAGCGCCGCGAGGATCGCGCCCCACACGAAGTGCATCTGGATCGCGGCGGGGCAGTCGAAGCCCCACAGTTGCGGATACGAGATCACCGCCATCGCGTTGACGACGAACAGCCCCGCGGCGCCGAAGCGGCCGGCCAGGCCCAGCGTGATCAGCACGGGAAAGGCGAGTTCCCCGAATGCGCCGACGCACGCCGCGACGTCGGGCGGCAGCAGCGGCACCTTGTATTCGTCGTGGAACAGCGCCAGCGTCGCACTCCAGTCGGAGACCTTGATGACGCCGGCCCGCAAGAAGACCGACGAGACGTACAGGCGCAGCGCCAGCAGGGCCAGCGGTTGGAGGTGGTCGGCCAGTCGCGTGAGGACGAGGGCGCGTTGGATGAGTTGTCGCATGAGGAGTTTTTCAGTCGATGACGCCGCAGACCAGCCGCGCCGTGAAGGCGCGCGCCAGCAGGGCGCCGAGGTCGAAGCCGGGATGGCGGTCGAGCGCGGCCGACGCGGCGTCGGCCAGCGTCTGGCCTGCGAGCGAGGCCTCGATGAAGGTGGCATCGGCGGGCGGGCAGTCGCTGACCATGACGGCGAAGCCGTCGCGCGCGACGAGCGCGGTTTCGGCACGCTGCCAGTCCACCTCGAACGCGCCGCCGAAGCCGGGTTGGTGGATCGTCCAGACGCGCACGACCGGGTACGCGGACCGGACGACGGCGAGCCCCGGCGACCACCGGAAGCGGATCGCGTCCTGGCGTTCCGGCGGGATCGCGGCGAGCGCGGCCACGTCCCAGGCAGGCGCATCGGCGGCGCCGTACGCGACGTGCGCCGCCCACTCCAGCCGCGCCAGGTCGGGCAGCCAGGGCATGTCCTGCACGTGCTCGAACGTCGCGAGGAAGGTGTCGAAGGTGGCGCCGAAGCCGGTGAGGTCGCCGCTGGCCGACGGCGTGCCGCGCTGGTACTCGCGCGCCAGGCCATGGAAGAACTCGCCGCCGACCACTTGCCGGATCACCGGACATGCGGCGGACAGCGCCTTGTCGGCCGCCGCCACCATGTTGGCCCGGTAGATCGCCATCCGGCGGTCGACGACGTCGGCCTCGCCCGCGAGCCAGCGCGCGACCGCGGGCGTGCGCGCACGATCGCGCAGCGCCGCCGCGAACGCGGCCTGCACGGCGAGCAGGTCAGCCATGGGCGGCCTCCGCGGCCATCACGCGCCGGGCGTGCGCGGCTTCGTCGAGCAGGACGTCGAGGGCCGGCAGGTCGGTGTCCCATTCGATCAGCGTCGGCTTCGGACCGAAGCGCCGCACGGACTCCGCGTACAGCGACCACACCGGGTCGCACACGACGGCACCGTGCGTGTCGACCAGGCAGTCGTCGACCACGGCGTGGCCGGCGAGATGGATCTGGCCGATGCTCGCGGCGTCCAGCGCATCGAGCCGTCGCGTCGCGTCGAAGCCGAAGTTCCTGGCGTTGACGTAGAGGTTGTTGAGATCGAGCAGCAGCCCGCAACCGGTGCGGCGGGCGAGTTCGGCGAGGAAGACCGTCTCGGTCATCTCGCTGTCGCGGCATTCGACGTAGGCCGAGAGATTCTCGAGCAGCAC
>DATCRO010000847.1:0-6838 GCA_036569025.1 Burkholderiaceae bacterium | reverse complement strand
TCGCCGAGCCGCTGCTGGTCGGGCGGCTGCTCGATAGCGGCGAGCCCGCGTTGGCGCACGCCCAGGGCGTCGCGCAGATCCTGGCCGACCTGGGCGCCACCCCGGCGATGCAGGCCGCGGCCTGGCTCGTCTACGCGGGCGACGGCCTGCAGCGGCCCATCGAGGTGGTGACCAAGGCCTTCGGGCCGTCGTACGCGAGCCTGGTCGACCTCACGCGCAAGCTGGTCAAGATCCAGCGCAACGCGCGCGAGGCGCAGATCGGCAAGGAACAGCGCGCGCTGCAGACCGAGCGCGTGCGCAAGATGCTGCTGGCGTTCTCGCGCGACCTGCGCGTGGTGCTGCTGCGCCTGGCCTCGCGGCTGCAGACGTTGCGCTGGCACGCGTCCAGCCGCACGCCATGCCCGCCCGAGCTGGCGGCCGAGTCGCAGCAGGTGTTCGCGCCGCTGGCCAACCGCCTGGGCATCTGGCAGATCAAGTGGGAGCTGGAGGACCTGTCGTTCCGCTTCCTCGAGCCGGCCGAGTACAAGCGCGTCGCCAGGCTGCTGGACGAGCGCCGCGTCGAGCGCGAGGCGGGCATCGTCGCCTTCCGCACGCAGCTCGAGCGCATGCTGGCCGACGCCGGCATCCACGCCGACATCCAGGGCCGGCCCAAGCACATCTACAGCATCTGGAAGAAGATGCGCGGCAAGGAGCTGGACTTCGAGCACGTGTTCGACATCCGCGCCGTGCGCGTGATCGTCGACAGCGTCGCCGACTGCTACGCCGCGCTGGGCCGCGTCAACGAGCGCTACCGCGCCGTCGACGGCGAGTTCGACGACTACATCGCCAAGCCCAAGGCCAACGGCTACCAGTCCCTGCACACCGTCGTCAAGGACGACAAGGGACGAGCCTTCGAGGTGCAGATCCGCACCCGCGAGATGCACGAGCACGCCGAGCACGGCGTCGCCGCGCACTGGGCCTACAAGGAAGCCGGCAGCAAGGGCTACGCGGGCGTCAGCGCCGCGGGCGCGTTCGAGGACCAGGTCGCGCAGGCGCGCAAGGCGGTGCTGCGCCAGCTGCTGGCCTGGGAACGCGACTTCGTCGCCGAGCCCGGCGCCGAGGCGTCGCCGTCGGCCGGTGACGATGCGCCCGCCTTCGAGGATCGCATCTACGTCTTCACGCCGCAGGCCAGCGTGATCGAGCTGCCCGCCGGCGGCACGCCGGTCGACTTCGCTTACGCGCTGCACACCGACGTCGGCCACCGCTGCCGCGGCGCGCGCGTCGATGGCGTGATGGTGCCGCTGCAGACGCCGCTGCAAAACGGGCAGACGGTGGAGATCGTCACCGTGCGCGAAGGCGGCCCGTCGATGGACTGGCTCAACCCCGAGCTGCACTTCCTGCAGAGCCCGCGCGCCCGCGCCAAGGTGCGCGCCTGGTTCAACGCGCTGCAGCACGCGCAGACGGTGGCCAAGGGCCGCGAGCTGGTGGAAAAGCTGCTTCAGCGCGAGGGTCGCACCGCCACGGGCCTCGAGGAGCTCGCCGGCAAGCTCGGATTCGACGACGCGCAGGCGCTGTTCGAGGTCGTGGGCAAGGACGAATACTCGCTGCGCAACATCGAGAACCTGCTGCGCCCGGCCGAACCGCCCGCGCCCGACGAGCCGATCCAGCTCAAGCGCCCGCGCACCGGCGGCGCGGCTGGCGGCGTGCTGGTGGTGGGCATCGACTCGCTGCTGACGACGCTCGCGAGCTGCTGCCGGCCGGCTCCGCCCGACGCGATCGGCGGCTACGTCACGCGCGGCAAGGGCGTCGCGGTGCACCGGCTCGACTGCGTGAACTTCCGCCACATGTCCGAGACCAATCCCGAGCGCGTCATCCCCGTCGAATGGGGGCTGGCGGCGGCGGAAGGCCGCTCCGGCAAGGACGTCTACGCCGTGGACATCGTCGTCGAGGCGCAGGACCGCCAGGGCTTGCTGCGCGACATCTCCGACGTGCTGGCCAAGCAGCGCGTCAACGTGATCGGCGTGGCCTCGCAGTCGACCAAGGGCATCGGCGACCGCCGCGCGTTCATGACGTTCACGGTGGAGATCGACAGCGCCGAGCGGCTGGGAGTGGTGCTTGGCCTGGTGGCGAAGGTGGGCGGCGTGGAATCTGCGCGGCGCCGCTGAGGCCGCCCGCTGTCGAGTTGATCGACAATGGGTTCATGGACCAGAACCCCTACGCCCCGCCGCGCGCCGTCGTCGTCGAATCGCGGCCCGAGGACGCGCCCGAGGCGCCGCTGTTCGCCGTGTCGATCGCCAAGATGGTCGTGCTGACGATCGCCACCTTCGGCCTGTACGAACTGGTCTGGCTGTACCAGCACTGGGCGGCGATCCGGCGGCGCGATCACTCGGACATCTGGCCCGTGCCCCGCGCCATCTTCGGGGTGATCTTCTGCTGGTCGCTGTTCATGCGCGTGGAACGGGCCGGCAAGGAGGCCGGGGTGCCCGGCGGCCCGCCATTCGGCCCGTTGGCCGTGGCCTGGATCCTGAGCTCGCTGTGCTGGCGGCTGCCCGATCCGTACGACTGGGTCTCGATGCTGGCGCCGTTCCTCACGATTCCCGTCCAGATCTACGCGAACCGCGTCAACGCCGTCGTCGCACCGGGGCACGACCGCAACGCGCGCTTCAACTGGATGAACATCGTCGTCCTCGTGCTCGGCGGCGTGTTCGTCCTGCTGGCGCTGATCGGTGCGGCTCTGCCGGGCCCGGCGTCCTGACCTGACGCGGGGCGCCGCGAGATTTACGCGCGTCACGCGCACGGGTGCGGGACCGTGTCCACGCGCGGCCGGCACGCAAGGCCGCAGGACCTGCAGGAAAATGCGCTGCGCGCTAGGATGGAATTGGGCGCCCCCCAGCGATCGGTCCCGCGTGACCGCGCCGCCGGGCTCGGGCGTCCGCCTTGCCCTGCAGTTCCTTCTTCAAACCCTGTTGTTCGGAGAACCCATGGCTCGCACCTCGTCCTCGACGCTGCCCGCGTCCGGCGTCGACCCCGGCATCACCGAAGCCGCCGACCGCATCGTCCGCCGCCTGCTCAGCTCCGTGTCCACGGCCGCCGCGCTGCGGCTGTGGGACGGCGTCACGCACAGCTTCGGGCACGGCACGTCGCGCTTCACGCTGATCCTGCGCGACCCCGGCGTGCTGCGCGACCTCGTCCTCAAGCGCGGCCCGATCCCCCTGGCCGACGCGTATTTCCGCGGACGCCTCGACGTCGAGGGCGACCTGTACGAGGCGCTGGGCCTGAAGCACCACTTCCAGAACCTGACGCTCAGCGGCCGCGAGCGCTTCGGGCTGCTGCTCGACGCGCTGCGCCTGAAGTTCTCTCCGGGCGGCGCGGCCTCGCCCGCCGGCGACCCGCCGGCCACCACGCAGTTCACGCACGACCACTCGATGGCCAGCGACCGCGCGGCCATCTCGCACCACTACGACGTCTCCAACGACTTCTACAAGCTGTTCCTCGACGAGCGCATGGTGTACTCCTGCGCGTATTTCCACGAGGACGGCGACAGCCTCGACCAGGCGCAGGCCAACAAGCTCGACCACATCTGCCGCAAGCTGCGGCTCAAGCCCGGCGGTCGGCACCTGGACATCGGCTGCGGCTGGGGCGCGCTGGTGATCTGGGCCGCCAAGCACTATGGCGTGCACGCGCACGGCATCACGCTGAGCAAGGAGCAACTCGCGGAGGCCCGGGCGCGCATCGCGGCCGAGGGCCTGCAGGACCGCGTGACCGTCGAACTGCGCGACTACCGTGCGCTCGAGGGCGAGGGCGTCTACGACACGGTGTCGAGCGTGGGCATGTTCGAGCATGTGGGCCTGGCCAACCTGCCCACGTACCACGCCACGGTGCACCGCGTGCTCAAGCCGAACGGCCTGTTCCTGAACCACGGCATCACGCACGAGGAAGAGGGCTGGCAGCCGAGCGTCGACACCGAGTTCATCAACCGCTATGTGTTCCCCGACGGCGAACTCGATCGCGTCAGCAGCATCCAGGCCGGCATGGAGCGCGCGCGCTTCGAGATCCACGACGTCGAGAACCTGCGCCAGCACTATGCGAAGACGCTGCGCCACTGGGTCGCGCGCCTGGAGGCCAACCACGACGAGGCCGTGCGTCACGTCAGCGAGGCCACGTATCGCGTATGGCGCCTGTACATGGCCGCGAGCGCGCTGGAGTTCGAGTCGGGCGGCACGGCGATCCACCAGATCCTGGCGTCGCGCCGTCCCGACGCGCGTCCGTATGCGCAACCCGTGCCGCTTTCGCGAGGGGACTTGTATGCCCAATAAATTTCATGCCATAATAGCGGTCTTGCAGGCGCGTAGCTCAGCTGGTTAGAGCACCACCTTGACATGGTGGGGGTCGTTGGTTCGAGTCCAATCGCGCCTACCAAATTCGAAGTCGACACGGCATGCCGTATCGATGTGGCCGAAGGAGGAGAAATCCTCCCCACAGAAGAAGCCGCGAAAGAATTTGGCGCCTGTCTGCAAGGCAGTCCGCTGCAATTCAAGTGAGCCCCGAACGCGAAAGCGGTCGGGGCTTTTTCTTTGTGCGTCGCCGAGCCTGAGCCGCTTCGCGCCCACCCAGTGTCATCCTGCGCGCAGTCGCGGGATCCACGGCGGCGCCGGGATCGCCTCGCATCGCACGGTGCGATCCTGGGATTCCGCCTCGCCGCGGGCAGGATGGCGGCGTTGGCGAGCAACGGAGGTGCAACAAGCGGCCGCTACGATGGTCACCCTCGCCATCAACCTTGCCGCCGCACCGATGAAGCCTCACGCCTCCTTCGCCCGCCTCGCCGTCGCCGGCGCGCTGTTCGCCGCGCCCCTGGCCCATGCCGACGGGTTGGCCGACCTCAAGGGGGCGCTCGCGCGGCTGCAGGCGCAGACGCCGCTGAAGGCCACGCTGGACGTCAAGACCTTCGACCGGCACGGCCAGGGCAACGACGCCGTCGAGAAGAACGGGCAGGCGAGCATCGCGGTCGAGGATGCCGCACGCGGCCTGCAGGTGCTGTACGGCCGCGACACGCTCGCGCGCATGGACAGCGAGCAGCGCCAGCTCGCGCGCGATCCGAACGCGAAGACCCCTACGGTCTGGGCGATCGGCAAACTCGACTCGAGCGAGATCGTGCCGATGACCTCGGCCGCGTCGGCGCTCGCGCGCCGCCTCGAGGAGGCGCAGTTCAAGGGCGAGAAGCCCGACACCTGGAACGGCAGGGCCGCGCGCCTGCTGGCCTTCTCGATTCCCGTGGACAAGCTGCCGCCGGACCAGCGCAAGTACGTCAAGGAGTTCGACGGCACGCTGTCCGTGTGGATCGCTGCCGACGGCACGCCGCTGGCCAGCGAGACGCACGTCGCCGTCAAGGGCCGCGCGTTCATCGTCGTCAGTTTCGACGCCGTGGACGACTGGAACACGACCTACGCCGTGCTGGGCGACCGCCTCGTGGCGCTGCGCGCGGAGAACCACTCGTCCAGCAACGGCGCCGGCGAACACGGCGAGCAGCGCGTCGTCAAGACGCTGCAGCCGCAGGGCTGAGGGGCTCGGTTCAGCCCGGCCCCTGGACCTGGTCGACGCCGGATCCCGACTTCGACGGCGCGCTCGCGGCCGCATCGCCCGCGGGCGCCGCGCGACCGGCCTGGGCGCTGCCGTTGTCGCGGCTGTCGGTGTCGGCCGCGCCCAGCGTGTTGGGTCCCGGATGCGTCATCGGCGTCGCCTTCGTGCGGCCGTCGGTGTGCGCGTCGAAGTGCAGCTTGTCCCGCAGCTTGGCCACCTGGTCGGGCGCGACCGCGGGCGCGGCGTTGCCCCACTGGTTGCGCACGTAGGTCGCCACGGCGGCCACCTGCTTGTCGTCGAGCTTCCACGCGAACGCGGGCATCGTGAAGCCGGTGGGCTGCGCGCGCGTGGGTGACGCCTGCGCGCCGGCCAGGATGATGTGCAACGCGGTCGTCGGGTCGGACTGCTGCAGGTTGGCCGAGCGCGCGAGCGGCGGGAACGCGAGCGCCTGGCCCTGGCCGCGCATCAGGTGGCAGGCCGAGCACTGGTCGACGAAGATCGCCTCGCCCGCCTTCATGACGGCGGTGTCGGGCGGCGTCATCGAGGCCGCGGGCGACGTGGGGCGGTCGGACAGGTAGCTCGCGATGGCCTGCAGGTCGTCGTCGGCCAGGAGCGACGTGGAGTCCTGCACGACGAGCCCCATCTCGCCGGTGGCCGACGCGTGCGCGTTGCGGCCGGCGCGCAGGAACTGCACGACCTCGTCGCGCGACCAGCCGCCCAGGCCGGTGCGGCCGTTGGGCGTCAGGTCGGGGGCGAACCAGGTGCCGAAGGCGCCGCCCTGGAAATCGTGGTCGCTCTTGGGCCCGCCGAGCACCGTCTTGGGCGTGTGGCAGGCGGCGCAGTGGCCCGGGCCCTCGACCAGGTAGGCGCCGCGGTTCCATTGCTCGTCATGCGCCGGGTCGGGCTTGAACTCGCTCTTGTCCAGGTACAGCATGTTCCACACCGACACCAGCGCGCGGATGTTGAACGGGAACGGCAGTTGGTTGCGGTCGACCTTGTGCGCCACCGGCGCCAGCGACTGCAGATACGCCAGCAGCGCGTCGGTGTCGGCGCGCGGCATGCGCGCGAAGTAGTTGTACGGGAACGCCGGGTACAGGTGCTTGCCCTCGTCGTCGATGCCTTCGTGCATCGCGCGATGGAACTGGTCGGCGTTCCAGCCCTTGAGGCCCGTGGCGTCGGGCGTGAGGTTGGCCGACAGCACGGTGCCGAACGGCGTGGCCAGCGGACGGCCGCCGGCGTAGGGCGTGCCGCCCGCGGCAGTGTGGCAGCCGGCGCAGTCGCC
>DATCRO010000846.1:0-3567 GCA_036569025.1 Burkholderiaceae bacterium | reverse complement strand
GGTACCAAGGGCACCGTGGCGTCGGCCGCGGCGCTATCGATCCTGCTGCAGGAAGGCATCGGCGACACGATCCGCGTCTCTCTGACGCCCCAGCCCGGCGAGGCCCGCACGCAGGAAGTGGTGGTCGCGCTCGAGATCCTGCAGGCGCTGGGCCTGCGCCAGTTCAATCCGAGCGTCACGGCCTGCCCGGGCTGCGGTCGCACCACCAGCACGGTGTTCCAGGACCTGACCAAGCAGATCGACGACTTCCTGCGCTCGCAGATGCCGGTGTGGCGCGACCGCTTCCCGGGCGTCGAGGGCATGAAGGTGGCCGTCATGGGCTGCATCGTCAACGGCCCGGGCGAATCGAAGCACGCCGACATCGGCATCAGCCTGCCGGGCACCGGCGAGGCGCCGTCCGCGCCCGTCTACATCGACGGCGAGCGCATCCTGACGCTGCGCGGCGACAACATCGCCGCCGAGTTCCAGGCGATCGTCGAGCAATATATCGAGCGGCGCTACGGCGCAGCAACGGCAGCGCATTGACGCTGCGCCAGCCTCACGCCGTCGTCGCGCGCCCGCGACATCCCTTCTCGCGGCCCCATCCGGGCCGCCCGCATCGTATTGCTCATGGCTGAAATCCTGCGTGCCGTCAAAGGCATGAACGACATCTTCCCGGCGTCCGTCCCTCTGAAGGTCGACGCGCGCGTCACCTCCTCGAACATCTGGCAGTGGTTCGAGCAGACGGCCCGTTCGGTCCTGCATCGCTACGGCTACCAGAACCTGATGACGCCGATCGTTGAGCCCACGGCGCTGTTCGTGCGTGGCATCGGCGAGGTGACCGACATCGTCGAGAAGGAGATGTATTCCTTCGAGGATTCGATGAACGGCGACAAGCTCACGCTGCGTCCGGAGTTCACGGCCGGCATCGTGCGCGCGATCATCGAGCACAACGCCCTGTACAACGGGCCGGTGCGGCTGTGGTCCATGGGCCCGGTCTTCCGTCACGAACGCTGGCAGAAGGGCCGCTACCGCCAGTTCCACCAGTTGGACGTCGAGGCGATGGGCTTCGCCGGTCCGGACGTCGACGCCGAGCAGATCCTGCTCACGCGCACGCTCCTTCGCGAGCTGGGCCTGAAGGAAGGCGAGCATGTGCGCCTCGAGATCAACAGCCTGGGCCAGCCCGCCGAGCGCGCCGCGCACCGCGCCGCGCTGGTGGCGTATTTCGAGGCCAACGCAACGCTGCTGGACGAGGATTCGCAGCGCCGCCTCAAGACCAACCCGCTGCGCATCCTGGACAGCAAGAACCCGGCGATGCAGGCGATGATCGACGCGGCGCCCAAGCTGATGGACTTCCTCGGCGCCGAGACGCTCGCGCACTTCGATGGCGTGCGCGCCGTGCTCGATGGCGCCGGCCTGGAGTACCGCATCAACACGCGCCTCGTGCGCGGCCTGGACTACTACAACCTGACCGTGTTCGAGTGGGTCACGGAGCAGCTCGGCTCGCAGGGCACCGTGTGCGGCGGCGGCCGCTACGACGGCCTGATCGAGCAGCTCGGTGGCAAGCCGGCGCCGGCCGTCGGCTGGGGCCTGGGCATCGAGCGCCTGCTGCTGCTGCTGGAGGCCGTGGGCGTCGCGCCGCCGGACCGGTCGCCCGACGCCTACGTCGTGGTGGGCGGCGAGGAGGCCCGCGTCCAGGCGATGGTGGTGGCCGAGGCGTTGCGCGCCCGCGGCGTGTCGGTGCTGCAGCACGGGCAGGGCGCCGATGGCCTGCCGGGCCTGAAGGCGCAGTTCAAGAAGGCCAACGCCAGCGGCGCGCGCTTCGCGCTGGTGTTCGCGGGCGAGGAACTTGCGCGCGGCATGGTGGGTCTCAAGGCCTTGCGCGCAGGGGAGTCGCAGCAGGTCGAGCGCCCCCTGGCCGACGTGGCGTCCTGGGCCGCCGAGCTGCTCAACGCATAATCGACGATTCGCCCGGTTTTTCCGGGCAGCGTCTCCCGGCGCCGAGGCTCGCTCCCCGGCGTCCCAACGAAACACGACAGACCGATTTCCGATGGCACAACAACTCGATCTCCAGGAACAAGAACAGGTCGACGCCCTCAAGGCGTTCTGGGCCAAGTACGGCAACCTGATCATGTGGGCGGTCACGCTGGTGCTGGCCGTCTTCGCGGGCTGGAACTTCTGGCAGAAGCAGGTGCGCGACAAGGCGCTGCAGGCCAGCACGATGTACGGCGAGCTCAAGACGGCGGCCGACGCCGGCGACGACAAGCGCGCCGGGCAGATCTTCGGCGACATGAAGGCCAAGTACGCCAAGGCCACCTACACGCAGCTGGGCGGCCTGCTCGCCGCCAAGGTGGAGGTCGACAAGGGCGACGCCGCCAGCGCGATGGCCAACCTGCAATGGGTCGCCGAATCGGGCAACGACGAGAACTCGGCCGTCGCCCACCTGCGCCTGGCCGGCCTGCTGGCCGACGCCAAGAAGTACGACGACGCGCTCAAGCAGCTCGCGCAGGTCAAGCCCGCGTCGTTCGCGGCGCTGGTCTCCGACCGCCGCGGCGACATCGAGATGGCGCAGGGCCAGAAGGACGCCGCCATCAAGGCCTGGAAGGTGGCCTACGACGGCCTGCCGGACACGGCGCAGTACCGCATCCTCGTCGAGGCCAAGCTGACGGCGCAGGGCGCCGCGCCGGCGGCCTCGGGCGCCGCTTCCGGAGCCGCGCAATGAAGGCGGGCGTGACGCTGCGCCTCCTGGCCGCCGCCGGTGTCGCCGTCGCGGGGCTGTTGGCCGGTTGCGCCGACGACGTCGCCAAGCCGACGCCGCTGGAGCCGCTGGAGGCCAAGATCGCGGGCCACGAGGTCTGGAAGCTGAGCCTGTCGAGCTTCAGCACGCTCAACGCGCTGGCCGGCAACGCCGGCTTCGGCGCGCAGGGCGCGGTCGCCGCGGGCGACAACCTGATCATCGCGGCGCTCAACGGCGTGCTGGTGTCGGTCGACGCGGCCACCGGCAAGGAGAACTGGCGCGCCGACGCGGGCGGCCGGCTGTCCGCCGGCGTGGGCAGCGACGGCCGCTTCACGGCGGTCGTCACGCGCGACGGCGACCTGGTGACGCTGGACGGCGGCAAGATCACGTGGCGCCAGCACCTGAACAGCGCGGTCTACACCGCCCCCTTCGTGGCCGGCGAGCGCGTGTTCGTGCTGGGTGTCGACCGCTCGGTGCAGGCCTTCGACGCCGTCGACGGCAAGCGCCTGTGGGTCTACGCCAAGGCCGGCGACGCGCTGACGCTGTCGCAGGCGGGCGTGCTGACCTCGTACCAGGACACGCTGCTGTTCGGACTCGGCGCGCGGCTGACGGCCCTCGATCCGCTCAAGGGCACGGTGCGCTGGGAGGTGCCGGTGGCCGCGGCGCGCGGCACCAACGAGGTGGAGCGCCTGGCCGACCTGGTCGGGCCGGCGGCGCGCGTGGGCAGCGTCTACTGCATCCGCGCGTTCCAGAACGGCATCGGCTGCGTCGACGCCGAACGCGTGACGGCGCTGTGGTCGACCAACATGAGCGGCGCGCAGGCGATCGGCGCCGACCAGGACTACGTCTAC
>DATCRO010000845.1:0-2982 GCA_036569025.1 Burkholderiaceae bacterium | reverse complement strand
CAGATGCACCATCAGCGCGGCGATCGTCGTGTTGGAGCGCCGCACCATGGTCTTGGCCGCCTCGGGCGTCACGCCCTGGCGCGCCATCAGCTTGTGGAAGGCCTCCCAGTAGGTGCGGAAGCGCGGGTCGTCCTCGGGGTTGACGATCTCGAAGTCGCGGCCCGCCTGCAGGCGCAGGCCGGCGCGCTCGATGCGCGAGGCGATGACGGCCGGGCGGCCGACGAGAATGGGCTTGACCAGGCGTTCGTCCAGCGCGATCTGCACCGCGCGCAGCACGCGCTCGTCCTCGCCCTCGGCGTAGACGACGCGCCTGGGCGCCGCGCGGGCCGCGGAGAACAGCGGGCGCATCAGCATGCCCGTGTGCGACACGAAACGCCCGAGCGACTGCACGTAGCCGTCGACGTCCTTGATCGGGCGCGTGGCCACGCCCGAGGACTCGGCGGCCTTGGCCACGGCCGGCGCGATGCGCAGGATCAGGCGCGAGTCGAACGGCGTGGGGATCAGGTAGTCGGGCCCGAAGCGCAGCTCGCGGCCCGGGTAGGCGGCGGCGACCTCGCCGGAGATCTCGGCCTTGGCGAGGTCGGCGATCTCCTTGACGCAGGCGATCTTCATCGCTTCGGTGATGCGCGTGGCGCCGCAATCGAGCGCGCCGCGGAAGATGTACGGGAAGCACAGGACGTTGTTGACCTGGTTCGGATAGTCCGAGCGGCCGGTGGCGATGATGCAGTCCGGGCGCACCGACTTCGCGAGCTCGGGCCGGATCTCCGGCTCGGGGTTGGCCAGCGCCAGGATGATGGGCCTGGCGGCCATCGACTTGACCATGTCCGCGCTGATCGCGCCGGCCGCCGAGCAGCCCAGCACCACGTCGGCGCCCTGCATCGCGTCGGCCAGCGTGCGCATGGGCGTGACGCGCTGGTAGCGCTTCTTCGATTCGTCCAGGCGATCCTCGCGCTTGTCGTGGATCACGCCCTTGGAATCGCAGACGGTCACGTTGGCGCGGTTGACGCCCAGTTCAACCATCAGGTCCAGGCAGGCGATGGCCGCGGCGCCGGCGCCCGAGACCGCGATCCTGACCTCGCCGATCTTCTTGCCCACCAGCTCCAGGCCGTTGATCAGCGCCGAGGTCGAGATGATGGCCGTGCCGTGCTGGTCGTCGTGGAAGACGGGGATGTTCATGCGCTCGCGCAGCTTCTTCTCGATGTAGAAGCATTCGGGCGCCTTGATGTCCTCGAGGTTCACGCCGCCCAGCGTGGGTTCGAGCGCGGCGATGATGTCGACCAGCTTGTCCGGGTCGCGCTCGGCCAGCTCGATGTCGAACACGTCGATGCCGGCGAACTTCTGGAACAGGCAGCCCTTGCCTTCCATCACCGGCTTGCCGGCCAGCGGGCCGATGTCGCCCAGGCCCAGTACCGCCGTGCCGTTGGTGACCACACCGACCAGGTTGCCGCGCGCCGTGTAGTCGTGCGCCAGCGCCGGGTCCTGCTCGATCGCCAGGCATGCATAGGCGACGCCGGGCGAATAGGCCAGCGACAGGTCGCGCTGGTTGGACAGGGGCTTGGTGGGCGTGACGGCGATCTTGCCGCGCACCGGGCTGCGGTGGTACTCGAGGGCGGCGTCGCGCAGGGCCTGTTCGGCGGGCGACAGGTTGGCGGTGTTCGTGATGTCCATGATGGTTCCTTCAGTCCGGCACGCTCACCGGGGAAGGCATCTTGCCAGCTTGATGTAACCCCATGGAAACCCTGTGGCCCCGACCCCACGGCCGGCGTGGCGCCAGCCTTCGCGGCTGGGCAGCCGGGCCTTCGCGGCGCTTGCGAACGCCTTCAGCCGGCGTCGCTGATGGGCGCGGCGCCGGCCTCGGCCACGCCGCAGGCGACCAGTCGTTCGCAGTAGCGGTGCAGGCGCTGCGAGTCGCAGTGGATGACCAGCGAGCGCACGCGGCCCCAGCGCAGCTCGAACTCGTGCACGCCGGTGTTGGAGCCGGCGGTGCCGTCCGGCAGCGTGAAGCGGTCGTCCCAGGCGACCGTGGCGACGGTGCGCCAGGGCATGCCGCCCACGACGATGGCGCGGACCTCGAACGCCAGCCCCGGCAGCAGGCGCTGCAGCCGCTCGTACCAGCGCGCGGTGGCCGCCGGCGTGTGGCGCTCGCCCGCCAGCGCGTGCTCGCCGGGCATCGCGTGGCGGTGGCGCGGCGCGAACTGCGCGACGATGCCGTCGTAGCGGCCGGCGTTGATGTCGGCGAAGGCGCGGCGCAGCTTGCGGCGGACGATGGCGTGATACATGGCGGGCTCCAATCTTGACAGTGTCAGGATTGGCGCATCGTGCGGCTCGATCCTTCTCGTGTCAAGATTGGCCATGCCGTCCGCGCCGACTTCCGCCCGCCCCCGCAAGCGCGCCGCGCCGCGCTCGTACCACCACGGCGACCTGCGCGCCGCGCTGCTGGCCGCCGCCGCCGGCTGGCTCGACGAGCAGGGGGCCGAAACGCTGACGCTGCGCGAGCTGGCGCGCGCGGCGGGGGTGTCCCACGCCGCGCCGTACCACCACTTCGCCAGCCGCGACGAGCTGCTGGCCAGCGTGGCCGAGCGCGCGTTCGACCGCCTGGCCGACGCGCTGGCCGCGGCCGCCAGGACGCCCGGGGCCGCGCACGCGCTGCTGGACATCGGCGAGGCCTACGTGCGCGAGGCGCTGGCGCACCCGGCGCAATTCCGGCTGATGTTCGGCCCGCTGCTGGCACGCAAGGCCGAGCATCCGGGCCTGCAGCGCGCGGCCGAGCGGGCGTTCGTCGTGCTGCTGGACGCCGCCACGCGCTTCGCGCCGGACCGGGGCCTGGAGATCGCGCTGGCCGGCTGGAGCCTGTCGCACGGCGCCGCCAACCTGGCCATCGACGGCGCCTTCGGGGGCCTGCCGATCGCCCCCGCCCAGGCACGGCAGCTCGCACGCCTGGACGCCGGCGCCCTCGTGCGCCGCATGGTGGCGGGCCTGCTC
>DATCRO010000844.1:0-7615 GCA_036569025.1 Burkholderiaceae bacterium | reverse complement strand
GGGCTGCTCGGTGCGCAGGTAGGTCTCGATCTCGTCGTCGGACAGCGCGCGAAAGCGCACCGACACCGGCGCGCGCCGCACCTGCGCGAAGCCGGTCGATTCGCGCACCACGGCCAGCGCGGTCTGGAACACGATCGTGCGCCCGCTCATCGCGCGCAGCTGCGCCACGGCGCGCTCGTGCGTGCCGGGCTTGCCGATCGCCACGCCGTCGACGTCGGCCACTTGGTCGGCGCCGATCACCACCGCGTCGGGAAAGCGTGCCGAGAGCGCGCGCGCCTTCGCGAGCGCGAGCCGCTCGGCCAGCGGCGCGGGCGTCTCGCCGGGCAGCGGGGTCTCGTCGGTCTCGGGCGACATCGCCTCGAAGGGCAGGCGCAGGCGCTCCAGCAGCTCGCGGCGATAGGGCGAGGTGGAGGCCAGGATCAGGCGGGGCAACTGGGACATCGCGGAATTGTCGCTTGCGGCGCGCGCGTCAACATGCCTCGTCGCGCCGGCCTAGAATGATTTCATGACCTCGCCCGCCCTCGATCCGCTGCGCCTGAACGTCGCCCATTTCGCCGCCGACGCGCAGGACGCCTCGGGCGACTGGGCCGTCGCCGAGCTGCCGCGCCTGGCCGACAGCGAGTGCCCGCTGGACGCGGGCTCGCCGCTCAAGGGCGGCGTCAGCGCCGACTCGCCCAGGCTGCCCAACCGCGCCGAGCGCGACCCCTCGCGCCGCGTGCGCTGGCATGCGGTCGGCTCGCTGCGCGAGGTGGGCGGCGAGGACCAGGTCTGGCTGCACCTGCAGGCCGGCGCCGACGTCGTGCTGCAGTGCCAGCGCTGCCTGCTGCCGATGACGCTGCCCGTGGAGGTCGACCGCCACTTCCGCTTCGTCGCCGACGAGGACACCGCCGCCGTGCTCGACGACGAGATCGAGGACGAGGTGCTGGTGCTCGCCAGGAGCCTGAACCTGCGCGACCTGGTCGAGGACGAGATGCTGCTCGCGCTGCCGCTGGTGCCGCGCCACGACGTGTGCCCCGAGGCCGTGCCCATGCAGTTCGGCGACGTCGAGGCGGTCGAGGAGAAGGCCAACCCGTTCGCGAGCCTGGCCATCCTGCGCAAGGACAGGTCCGGCGACGGTGGCCCCGACATCGCCTGACAAGCGTGGGAATCGCCGCCCTTATCCGCCGAAGGACATGCTGGATGGACGTACAATATCCCCATCGCCGAGTTAACTGAACAACTTGTGGGGCGACTACAAATTCCACTAAAGCGTTCGCCGGGTCCCACGCGCAAAGGCCGCCGAACGCGATTTCCTCGAACTCGCGCATCTGGAGCACCCACACGTGGCGAATGACTTCCTCTTCACTTCCGAATCCGTTTCGGAAGGTCACCCGGACAAGGTCGCTGACCAGATCTCCGACGCCATCCTCGACGCGATCTTCACGCAGGATCCGCTCTCGCGCGTGGCCGCCGAGACCCTGTGCAACACCGGCCTGGTCGTGCTCGCCGGCGAGATCACCACGCAGGCCAACGTCGACTACATCCAGGTCGCGCGCGACACCATCAAGCGCATCGGCTACGACAACACCGAGTACGGCATCGACTACAAGGGCTGCGCCGTGCTCGTCGCGTACGACAAGCAGAGCAACGACATCGCCCAGGGCGTCGACCGCGCGAGCGACGACTACCTGAACCTCGGTGCCGGCGACCAGGGCCTGATGTTCGGCTACGCCTGCGACGAGACGCCCGAGCTGATGCCTGCGCCGATCTACTACGCGCACCGCCTCGTCGAGCGCCAGGCCCAGCTGCGCAAGGACGGCCGCCTGCCGTTCCTGCGCCCGGATGCCAAGAGCCAGGTCACGATGCGCTACGTCGACGGCAAGCCGCACTCGATCGACACGGTCGTGCTGTCGAGCCAGCACGCGCCCGAGATGAGCGACGGCGCCAAGATGAAGCCCGAGTTCACCGAGGCCGTCATCGAGGAGATCATCAAGCCGGTGCTCCCGGCCGAATGGCTCAAGGACACGCGCTACCTGGTCAACCCGACCGGCCGCTTCGTCGTCGGCGGCCCGCAGGGCGACTGCGGCCTGACCGGCCGCAAGATCATCGTCGACACGTACGGCGGCGCCTGCCCGCACGGCGGCGGCGCGTTCTCCGGCAAGGATCCGACCAAGGTCGACCGCTCGGCCGCCTACGCCGCGCGCTACGTGGCCAAGAACATCGTCAAGGCCGGCCTGGCGCGCCAGTGCCAGATCCAGGTGGCCTACGCGATCGGCGTCGCGCGCCCGATGAACGTCACGGTCTACACCGAGGGCACGGGCGTGATCCCCGACGCCAAGCTCGCCGAACTGGTCACCGAGCTGTTCGACCTGCGCCCCAAGGGCATCATCCAGATGCTGGACCTGCTGCGCCCGATCTACGCCAAGACCGCCGCCTACGGCCACTTCGGCCGCGAGGAGCCGGAGTTCTCGTGGGAGCGCACGGACAAGGCGCAGGCGCTGCGCGCTGCCGCCGGACTGAAGTAAAGCGGCACCGGAGGGGTCTGGCCTTCGCCTCGGATCGCGAACTTCGAATCAGCTCGCGGCAACACCCAGGCGCGATCCGAGGAGAGGCCAGACCCCTCCGACTTGGCGACCGTCCCCAATGCCGCTATAATCGCTGGCTTTCCCCAATCTTTGCCCGGCTGCTGCAGTGGTTTGCAGCTTCGGATCCGCAGCAAGGGCATGGGTTCACAGAACGGTCGCCGGCCTTCCGGTGGCGTTCCCAGGAGTATCGAAATGGCTGTCCAGCAAAACAAGAAGTCGCCCTCCAAGCGCGGCATGCACCGTTCGCACAATGCGCTGACCACCCCGGGCACGGCCATCGAGGCCACCACGGGTGAAGTGCACCTGCGCCACCACATCAGCCCGACCGGCTTCTATCGTGGTCGCAAGGTCCTGAAGACCAAGGCCGACGCCTGATCCTTCCGGCGGCAGCGCTCGTCGCGCCCGCCTGCGATGCCCGATGCGGCATCGTCCCGGCCGCGCCACCCGCTCCGCGGGTCCGGCGCGCCTGAGGCGGCAAGACACGGTGAGCGTTCCGGCCCCGGGCCGCGGCCGTCGTCCGCGCCCAACCCCACGATCTCCATGCGCCTTGCGGCGTCTCGCGTTCCGGCGCGCAGGCGCGGCTCGGCTGTTTCCGATGCGGCGCGGGGTCATTCGGGTTGTCATGTGGCCGGCCGACAGGCGCGTCTGATATGGTCCCGGATTGCTGGAATTAGATCGCCCCGATCGATCCCGACTGTGATTCAACCCGTACCCCTGACTCCGCGTTCGCGCGTTCGCCTGGCGGTGGACTGCATGGGCGGCGACCACGGACCGTCCGTGACGCTGCCGGCCTGCAAGGCCTTCCTGGACAGCCATCCCGACGCCGAACTGCTGCTGGTCGGAAGCCCCGGTGCGCTCGCTCCGGCCACCGACTGGCCGCGCTGCACGCTGATCACGGCGAGCCAGGTCGTCACGATGGACGACACGGTCGAGACGGCGCTGCGCAAGAAGCGCGATTCATCGATGCGCGTGGCCATCGAGCAGCTGCGCCCCAACGACGCCGGCGCCATCGCCGCCGACGTCTGCGTCTCGGCCGGCAACACCGGCGCGCTGATGGCGGTGTCGCGCTACCTGCTCAAGACGATGGATGGCATCGATCGCCCGGCGATCGCCACGTTCATGCCCAACATCCAGGACCGCTTCACCTGCGTGCTGGACCTGGGCGCCAACGTCGACTGCAGCGCCGAGCACCTGATGCAGTTCGCCGTGATGGGCAGCGCGCTGGTCACCGCCACCGAGGGCCGTCCCGAGCCGGTCGTCGGCCTGCTCAACATCGGCGAGGAGATGATCAAGGGCAGCGAGGTCATCAAGCGCGCCGGCGAGCTGCTGCGCGCCGTCGCGTCGCACGGCCACCTGAACTACCTGGGCAACGTCGAGGGCGACGACATCTTCAAGGGCACCGTCGACGTGGTGGTCTGCGACGGCTTCGTCGGCAACGTCGCGCTCAAGAGCAACGAGGGCGTGGCCAAGATGATGAAGTCGATGATCCGCCAGGAGTTCGAGCGCAGCTGGCTCACCAGGCTCGCCGCGCTGGTGGCGATGCCGGTGCTGCGCCGCTTCCAGGCGCGCGTCGACCCCCGCCGCTACAACGGCGCCGCGCTGCTGGGCCTCAAGGGCCTGGTCTTCAAGAGCCACGGCGGCGCCGACGCGTTCTCGTTCGGCCAGGCGCTCATCCGCGCCCATGATGCCGCCCGCAACCGTTTGCTCGACGGCGTCCACGACGCCATCGTCGACACCATGCAGGCCCTGCCGCCCACCGGCGGCGAATCGGTTCCGCAAGCCGCATGAGCGCGCCCGGCCGCTCCGAAACGCTCATACCGAAGTGCGAAGCACGTAGGGTAGTCAAATGAGCGGCGCGCCCGTCGCATGCCGCGGCTCGCGTTGAGCCTGGAATTGGGGAGTACTCTCAAATTACCGCCGTCCGCCATTCCCGTATCGCCGGCACCGGCAGCGAGCTGCCGCCGCTGCGCCTGACCAACGACGACCTGGTCAAGATGCTGGCCCGCCGCGGGGTCGAGACCTCCGACGACTGGATCGTCGAGCGCACCGGCATCCGCGCGCGCCATTTCGTCGCCGACGACCTGCACGCGAGCGACCTGGCCACCGCCGCCGCCAGGCGCGCCCTCGAGGCCGCGGGCTGCACCGCGGCCGACGTCGATCTCATCATCGTGGCCACGTCCACGCCCGACATGATCTTCCCGTCGACGGCCAGCATCGTGCAGCGCAAGCTCGGCGTGCACGGCTGCGCGGCGTTCGACGTGCAGGCCGTGTGCTCGGGCTTCATCTACGCGCTGAGCGTGGCCGACGCGATGATCAAGGCCGGCTCGGCCAGCCGCGCGCTGGTCATCGGCGCCGAGGTGTTTTCGCGCCTGCTCGACTTCGACGACCGCACCACCTGCGTGCTGTTCGGCGACGGCGCCGGCGCCATCGTGCTGGAGGCCAGCGACCAGCCCGGCGTCGTGGCCACCAAGCTGCATGCCGACGGCCGCTACCTGGACATCCTGTGCACGCCCGGCACCGTCAGCGGCGGCAAGGTGTTCGGCGACCCGCTGCTCAAGATGGACGGCCCGGCCGTCTTCAAGCTGGCGGTCGGCGTGCTGGGCGACGTGGCGCTCGAAGTGCTCGAGCTGGCCGGACGGGCCACTTCCGACATCGATTGGCTCGTGCCGCACCAGGCGAACATCCGTATCATGCAGGGCACGGCCCGCAAGCTGAAGCTGCCTGTCGACCGCGTGGTGGTCACGGTGGACGAACACGGCAACACGTCGGCGGCGTCGATCCCGCTGGCGCTCGACGTCGCGATCCGCTCGGGCCAGATCCGGCGCGGCCAGCGCCTGCTGCTCGAAGGCGTGGGTGGCGGCTTCACCTGGGGCGCTGCCCTCGTCGACTACTGACCACCCCACCCGTCTCCCCGCGACAGGCGGCCCGATTGCCGGGCCGCCCCCGAGAGAACAACAAGATCATTCCCCTCCCATGACCGCATTCGCATTCGTCTTTCCAGGCCAGGGCTCGCAGAGCGTGGGCATGCTCGACGCCTGGGGCGACCACCCGGCCGTCGCGGCCACGCTCGAGGAAGCCTCCGCGGCGCTCGGCGAGGACATCGGCCGCCTGATCCACGAAGGCCCGAAGGAACAGCTGGACCTCACCACCAACACGCAGCCCGTGATGCTGACCGCCGGCATCGCCGCGTGGCGCGCGTGGCAGGCCGAGGGCGGCGCCTCGCCGGTGGCCGTGGCCGGCCACTCGCTGGGCGAATACGCCGCGCTGGTGGCCGCCGGCGTGCTGTCGCTGGCCGACGCGCTGCCGCTGGTGCGCCTGCGCGCCACCGCCATGCAGGAAGCGGTGCCCGTGGGCGTGGGCGCGATGGCCGCCGTCCTGGGCCTGGACGCGCAGGCCGTGCGCGACGGCTGCAAGGCCGCGGCCGAGGCCAGCGGCGAGGTCGTCGAGGCCGTCAACTTCAACGACCCCAAGCAGACCGTCATCGCCGGCTCGAAGGCCGGCGTCGACAAGGCCTGCGAACTGCTCAAGGCCGCCGGGGCCAAGCGCGCGCTGCTGCTGCCGGTGTCCGCGCCGTTCCATTCCAGCCTGATGAAGCCCGCGGCCGAGCGCCTGCAGGCCGCGCTGCAGCGCGTGACGTTCAACACCCCGCAGATCCCGGTCGTCAACAACATCGACGTGGCCACGCCCACGGACGCCGCCGCGATCCGCGACGCGCTGGTGCGCCAGGCCGCCGGCCCCGTGCGCTGGGTCGAGGTGGTGCAGGCGCTGCGCGCGCGCGGCGCCACGCACGTGATCGAGTGCGGCCCGGGCAAGGTGCTGGCCGGCATGGCCAAGCGCATCGACGGCGAGCTGGTCACCGGCGCGATCTACGACCCGGCCACGCTGGCCGAAGTGAAGGGAGTCCTGGCATGAGCCCGCACGGCCGCCCGAAGGGCGAATTGACCGCAGCGCACGGCGCGGAGGTTTTCGAATGAGCGATCTCAACGACGGCAACGTCCAGACCGCGCTGGTCACCGGCGCCTCCCGCGGCATCGGCCGCGCCATCGCCAGGACGCTGGCCGAGCGCGGCTACCGCGTCATCGGCACCGCCACCAGCGACGGCGGCGCCGAGGCGATCACCGAGGCGCTGGCCGGCAACGCGGGCTGCAAGGGTGTCAAGCTCGATGTCAACGACGCCGCCGGCGTCACGGCGCTCGTCGAGGGCATCGTCAAGGAATACGGCGGCCTGCACGTGCTGGTCAACAACGCCGGCATCACGCGCGACGGCCTGGCCATGCGCATGAAGGACGACGACTGGGATGCGGTGCACGACACCAACCTGAAGTCCGTCTTCCGCATGTCGCGCGAGGTCATGCGCCCGATGATGAAGCAGCGCTTCGGCCGCATCATCAACATCACGTCGGTCGTGGGCGCCAGCGGCAATCCCGGCCAGGCCAACTACGCCGCGGCCAAGGCCGGCGTCGCGGGCATGACGCGCGCGCTCGCCCGCGAACTGGGCAGCCGCAACATCACGGTCAACTGCGTGGCCCCCGGCTTCATCGAGACGGACATGACGGACGTCCTGCCCGAGGCCCAGAAGGCCGCGCTGCTGCAGTCGATCCCGCTGGCCCGCCTCGGCAAGCCCGAGGAGATCGCGCAGGCCGTGGCGTTCCTGGCCTCGCGCGAGGCCGGCTACATCACCGGTACCGAGCTGCACGTCAACGGCGGCATGTACATGAGTTGAGCGGATTGCCGTATCGGCCGCAAGGCTGGTCCGGCCGTCTGGTTATCTGGGCAAGTAGAATCCGCCCGTTTTTACGCAAACCCTCCCGGAGGAGTGTCATGAGCGATATCGAAGCACGAGTCAAGAAAATCATTGCCGAACAACTCGGCGTCCCCGAGGCCGACGTGGCCAACGACAAGGCCTTCGTGGCCGACCTGGGCGCGGACTCGCTCGACACCGTCGAACTGGTGATGGCGCTGGAAGACGAATTCAGCATCGAGATCCCGGACGAAGAGGCCGAGAAGATCACGACGGTGCAGCTCGCCATCGACTACGCCAAGGCCCACGC
>DATCRO010000843.1:0-2630 GCA_036569025.1 Burkholderiaceae bacterium | reverse complement strand
GGTCTACGGCACGCTGCAGTTCGGCGAGAGCGCGGTGCGCACCGGCCTGCTGGTCGTGGGCGCCGTGAAGACGCCCAACCTGCGCAACGCGCTCTACGCGCTGTCCCCGGAGTTCCGCAAGCTCAAGGCCGACGACCTGTCGGACAACTTCGCGAAGATCGTCGCCGGCTCTCCGGAGGACACGCTCGCCGCGCGCGACGGCTCCAACGTCGGCGGCGGCGCCGCGCCCGGCGAGGCCAGCGGCGCGATCGCCCCGGCGCAGATGGGCAAGCAGGAGGCGCTGAAGAAGTTCACCGTCGACCTCACCGCGCAGGCGCGCACGGGCAAGATGGACCCGATCGTCGGCCGCGACGACGAGATCCGCCAGGTCGTCGACATCCTGATGCGCCGGCGCCAGAACAACCCCATCCTGGTCGGCGAGGCCGGCGTCGGCAAGACGGCGGTCGTCGAAGGCTTCGCGCAGCGCATCGTGCGCGGTGACGTGCCGCCCAGCCTGAAGGAAGTGCAGCTGCTGGCGCTCGACGTCGGCCTGCTGCAGGCCGGCGCCAGCATGAAGGGCGAGTTCGAACAGCGCCTGCGCTCGGTCATCGACGAGGTGCAGGCCAGCCCCAAGCCCATCATCCTGTTCATCGACGAGACGCACACGCTGGTGGGCGCCGGCGGCGCCGCGGGCACCGGCGACGCGGCCAACCTGCTCAAGCCCGCGCTCGCGCGCGGCCAGCTGCGCACCATCGGCGCCACCACCTGGGCCGAGTACAAGAAGCACATCGAGAAGGATCCGGCGCTCACCCGCCGCTTCCAGAACGTGCAGGTCGACGAGCCCAGCGAGGCCAAGGCCATCCTGATGATGCGCGGCGTCGCCAGCACGATGGAGAAGCATCACAAGGTGCAGATCCTGGACGAGGCGCTGGAGGCCGCGGTCAAGCTGTCGCACCGCTACATCCCGGCGCGCCAGCTGCCGGACAAGTCGGTCAGCCTGCTCGACACCGCGTCCGCGCGCGTGGCCATCAGCCTGCACGCGGTGCCGGCCGAGGTCGACGACTCGCAGCGCCGCATCGAGGCGCTGGAGACCGAGATCGGCATCATCGCCCGCGAGGCGGCCATCGGCATCCCGACCGCCGAACGCGAGGAGGCCGTCAACGCGCTGCTGGCCACCGAGAAGGAGCGCCTCGCCACGCTCACCAAGCGCTGGAACGACGAGAAGACGCTGGTCGATCGCCTGCTGTCGCTGCGCGCCAAGCTGCGCGACGGCGTGAACCCGGTCGAGGGCACCGGCAGCGCGCTGGAGGCGAGCGCCGAGAAGGCCGCGCAGGCCAGTGAGGCGACGCTGTCCGAAGGCGGAGCCGCACCCAAGCTCACTGCCGGTGAGCGTGCCGACGTCATGACCGAGCTGCGCGGCGTGCAGGACGAGCTCACCAAGCTCCAGGGCGAGAGCCCGCTGATGCTGCCGACGGTGGACTTCCAGGCGGTGGCCAGCGTCGTCGGCGACTGGACGGGCATCCCGGTGGGCCGCATGGCCGCCAACGAGATCGACACCGTGCTGAAGCTGCCTTCGCTGCTGGGCAAGCGCGTCATCGGCCAGGATCACGCGATGGAGATGATCTCCAAGCGCATCCAGACCTCGCGCGCCGGCCTCGACAACCCGAACAAGCCGATCGGCGTGTTCATGCTGGCCGGCACCTCGGGCGTCGGCAAGACCGAGACGGCGCTCGCGCTGGCCGAGGCGCTGTACGGCGGCGAGCAGAACCTGATCACCATCAACATGAGCGAGTACCAGGAGGCCCACACGGTCTCGTCGCTCAAGGGCGCCCCTCCGGGCTACGTCGGCTACGGCGAGGGCGGGGTGCTGACCGAGGCCGTGCGTCGCAAGCCGTACAGCGTCGTGCTGCTCGACGAGGTCGAGAAGGCGCACTCGGACGTGCACGAGCTGTTCTTCCAGGTCTTCGACAAGGGCTGGATGGAGGACGGCGAAGGCCGCCAGATCGACTTCAAGAACACGCTGATCCTGCTCACGACCAACGCCGGCACGGAGATGATCGCCAACCTCTGCAAGGATCCGGACCTGATGCCCGATCCCGAAGGGATGGCCAAGGCGATCCGCGAGCCCCTGCTCAAGATCTTCCCGCCTGCGCTGCTGGGTCGTCTCGTCACGATCCCGTACTACCCGCTGTCCGACGAGATGCTGGGCAAGATCGTGGAACTGCAGCTCAATCGCATCAAGAAGCGCGTCGAGGCGCGCTACAAGATGCCGTTCAACGTCGACGGCGACGTCGTCAAGCTGGTCGTCAGCCGCTGCACCGAGAGCGAGTCGGGCGGCCGCATGATCGATGCGATCCTCACCAACACCATGCTGCCGGAGATCTCGCGCGAGTTCCTCGAGCGCATGATGAAGGGCGAGGCCATCAAGGGCGTGAAGGTGGGCGTCAGGGACAACGAGTTCAGCTACTCGTTCGACTGAGCGTCCCCCGGAGGCGAGCCGGCGCTCGACGGGCGTGCGCGCCGGGTCGCAGCATCGACGCTGGCGCCGTCCGCGAGATCGACCGACCGTCGTTTCCCGCCGTCCGCGCGCTGGCCGCCGAATCGGCGACGTGATCGCCAAGGAGTTGGGCCCATGACCAGCCGCGCACCGC
>DATCRO010000842.1:0-6863 GCA_036569025.1 Burkholderiaceae bacterium | reverse complement strand
GACACCGATTTCGTCGGCACCGACGGCGAGGGCGGCGGCAAGTTCAAGACGGCCGACGGCCTCGCCGACGAGATCGCCAAGCACTGGGGCGACACGCCCTCGCACCGCTTCGTCGTTCTCACCGGCGGCGAGCCGCTGCTGCAGGTCGATGCGGCGCTGGTCGACGCGCTGCACGCGCGCATGTTCACCATCGCCGTGGAGACCAACGGCACCGTCGAGCCGCCCGCCGGCCTCGACTGGGTCTGCGTCAGCCCCAAGGCCGACTCGAAGATCGTCATCACCGAAGGCGACGAACTCAAGCTGGTGTTCCCGCAGGAGGGCGTCGATCCGGAACGCTTCGCCGACCTGCGCTTCACGCATTTCTTCCTGCAGCCCATGGACAACATGCTGCAGAAGACCAACCAGCGCCTTGCCATGGACTACTGCCTGGCGCATCCTCAATGGAAACTCGGCCTGCAGACGCACAAGATCCTCGACATCCGATGAACGTGTGAGCCCCCTCGCTCCGCTCGACGCCCCCGAGGGGCTTGCCCGGCCTTGCTCCGGAGCGGCCGGGCGCGGCGTCCGGGCGTTCTCCGATGTCCTGATCCGGTGCGCCACCAGGTCTCGATCCCATCATGCTGACCATCACCAAACGACTCGAATTCGACGCCGGCCACCGCATCCCGCAGCACAAGAGCCAGTGCCGCAACCTGCATGGCCATCGCTACGCCCTGGAGATCACGCTCGAGGGCGAGCCGGTCGACGATCCCGGGTCGAGTGATCACGGCATGCTGATGGACTTCACCGACGTGAAGACCATCGCCAAGGACCACCTCGTCGACCTGTGGGACCACGCGTTCCTGGTGCACGACGGCGACACGCTGATCCGCGACCTGCTCGCGCAGATCCCCGGCCACAAGACGGTGGTGGTCGACCGTGTGCCCACCGCCGAGAACCTCGTGGCGATCGCGTTCGGCATCCTCGACCCGCTCTACACCGAGCGCTTCGGCAATCACCTGAAGCTGCGCCGCCTGCGGCTGTACGAGACGCCCACCAGCTGGGCGGACTGCGACCGCAAGACGCTGTAGGCGCAGGGCGGCCCCGCTCGCGCGCGGCCGCCTGCCGCGCTCACTTCGTTGCGGTCTTGCCGGCGCCCTTGTCGGCGGTGCTCGAGATGTCGTGCTTGGACGTGCCCGCCTGCGTGCCCGAGGTCTCGCCGGCGGTCGTCGGGTGGCCGGTCGAGCCGGTGCCCGTGCTGCCGCTCGACGCGCTCGACTCCGTGCCGCCCTGGCCGGCGCCGCGCTGGTTGTCGCGGTCGGCGCGCCATTTGTCGAAGTCGTCCGAGAAGCGCTGGTAGCGATGCTGGCGCCACTCCTCGTAGTCGCGGTCGAGCTTGTTCAGCTGCTCGCTGCGCCACTGGTGGTAGTCGGGGTCGTGGTACGCCTGGCCGCCGCGCTGGCCCTGCTGCCAGTTGGACTGGTAGCCGTTGTCGCCGTAGCGGTCGCGGTCGGACGGATGCTGGCCCTGCCAGCCGCGCTGGCCCTGGTAGTTGTCCGCCGACGATTGGCCGTACGTCTGGTCGTATCCGCGGCCGCCTCCCAGGGTGCGGTCGCGTCCGGCGCCGCCGCCGTAGCTGCCCGCGTTCCAGTCGCCGCCGCCGTAGTTGCCTGAGCCCACGCCCTGGTCGGGGCCGAAGTTGCTCGTGCCGTAACCGCCGGTCGAGTCGCTGCGGGCGTCGTACCCGTGGCCGTATCCGCCGAAGCGCTGCGCGCTCTGGCCGCCCTGGTCGTAGCTGCCGCCGCGGCCGTAGGTCTGGCCATAGGTGCCGCCCGCGCGGCCCTGGCCGGCCATGCCGCCGTAGTTGCCGTAATTGCCACTCTCGGTGATGCCGCGGTTGCCGTAGTCGTTGTCCGCGGCCTGGCCGCCGAAGCTGCCCTGTCCGCCGGAGCTGCCCTGGGCGCCATAGCCGGCGGACGGGCCGCCCTGGCCGCGGTCGTTCCAGCTGCGGTCACGCTCTTCCATGGCGGGGCGCCAGCCGCCCGCGGCGGGGCCCTGGCGCTCGCGCCAGTTGTCGCCCTGCTGCTGGCGGCCCGATTCCCACTGGTTGTGCTGGCCGAGCGAGCTGCCCTGGTCGTGGTGACTGCCCTGCTGGCCGCCGCCATAGCTGCTGCCGTAGCGGCCGCTCGACTGGTCCTGCTGGGTGCCCGGGAAGTCCTGCGGGTCGCGCTGTCCTTGCTGCCAGGCGCCGGATGCCTGGCCGGTGTTGCGCCGTCCGTTGTCGTGTTGAGCCATGATCGCATTCCTCTTGCGGTGAAGTCCTCGGTCGCCGGCCACGGGAGGCCGGGGTCGGAACCCCGAATGCGGCAACGCCGATGCCCCGTCGAGCGCTCGCGCGATTCGAGTTTCGAATGCGCCCGAGGCGATCGTTCGTCCAGCGGCTCAGGCCGCGGCAGCCAGCGGCGCGCCGGGCGCGTGCGCGCGCACGCGCGGCAGCGCGAGCGCGATCGCGCCGGCGCCCACGCCCACGGCCAGCGAGCCCAGGTACATGAACGTGTACGCGTGGAAGTGGTCGTAGATCCAGCCGCCGAGCGCCGGGCCGAGTGCCATGCCCAGGCCCGACAGCAGCGTCATCGCGCCCAGCGCGGTGCCCATGACCTGCGGCGGGAAGTAGTCGCGCGCCAGCGCCGCGTACAGGGGCATCACGCCACCGTAGGCCATGCCGAAGACGAACGCGACCACGTAGAAGTCGCCCAGCGCCGACGCGAGGATGTAGGAGCCGGCCGCCAGCGCCTGGATGACCAGGCCCGCGACGATCATGCGCTTGACGCCCAGCCGGTCGCCCAGCACGCCGAACAGCAGGCGCCCGAGCAGGCCCGCGAAACCCTCGACGCTGTAGATGGTGACGGCCGTCATGGGCGGCAGCCCGCAGCCGATCGCGTAGCTGATCGTGTGGAAGATCGGCCCCGCGTGCGTGGCGCAGCAGGCGAAGAAGGTCAGCGACAGCACGATGAACGCGCGCGAACGCAGCGTGCGCCGCGCGGCGGCCTTCAGCTCGGGCCCGCCCACGCCGCCGGCGGCGGTGGCGGCCGGCATGTGCGGCGGCCGGCGCACGAACAGCGCGGCCGGCACCAGCAGCACGACCACGGCCGCGGCCAGGATCAGCTGCGACGTGCGCCAGCCGTGCGTGACGACCAGCTCCGCCGCGAACGGCGACACCGTCATCGGCGCGACGCCGATGCCCGAGGACACCAGCGACACAGCCAGCGCCCGGTGCTGGTCGAACCACAGGGTCACGGTCGACATCAGCGGCACCATCAGGCTGCCCGCGGCCACGCCGATCAGGCCGCCGTAGATCAGCTGGAACTCCAGCAGCGAGGTCGAGCGGCTCGCCAGCGCCAGTCCGATGCCCAGCAGGACGACGCCGGCCGTCAGGATCGTCCGCGGCCCGTAGCGATCGCTCAGCCCGCCCCAGACGAAGGACGCCACGCCCATCGACAGGAAGTTCAGCGTCATCGCCAGGCCGATGCCACCGCGCGACCAGCCGGTGTCGGCCGCGATCGGCCCCAGGAACACGGGCAGCGCCAGCAGCGCGCCCATGGCCATCCAGGTGATCAGCGCGCCCGCCGCGACCACGCCCCAGGCGGTTCGAGAGTTCGTCATTCCGGGATCCTCCTGCCTCCACGACGAACGGGGCAGCGGGTTTTCGACAAGCGCCGCGAATCGCCGCGAACCCGTCGGCAAGCTTGCGCGGCCGTGGCGCGGGCGTCGCCCACGACCGTGATCCGGCATTTCGTCTCCCCGGACGCGCCAGGGCCCGCCGTGATCGGTTACCTTGCGCCACCTCTTTTCTTCGACCAGGAAGCCTCGGAATGACTCGTCGCCTGCCTTCGCTGACCCTTCTCGCCGCTGCCCTGCTGGCCGGCCAGGCCGCCTTCGCGGCGCTGCCGCGCTTTCCCCAGCCGTACGGCGACCGCATCGTGTTCGTCGCCGACGGCAACCTGTGGTCGGTGCCCAAGGCGGGCGGCACCGCGCTGCGCCTGACCAGCGCCCCGGGCCAGGACCTGATGCCGCGCGTCTCGCCCGACGGCCGCTGGATCGCCTACACCGAGGCCGCCAAGGCCGGCACCGACATCTGGGTCATCCCCAGCGCCGGCGGCCAGGCGCGGCGCCTCACGTTCCATCCGCCGACCGAGCCGGGCACCGGCGGCCGCCACGGCCCCGACGACATGGTCGTGACCTGGACGCCGGACTCCAAGTCCGTGGTGTTCCTGTCCAAGCGCGACCAGTGGAACTCGTGGATCCAGGACATGTACAAGGTGCCCGTGGACGGCGGCGCCGCGGTGCGCATGCCCATCGACAGCGCGGTCGGCCTGGCCACGTTCGCGCCCGACGGCCACACCATCGCCTACAACCGCATCTTCACCAACTTCCGCACCTGGAAGCGCTACAACGGCGGCCAGGCGCAGCAGCTGTTCAGCTACGACTTCGACACCCGCAAGAGCACGCAGCTCACGCACTGGAGCGGCACCAACACTTCGCCGATGTGGGTCGGCGACAAGATCTACTACCTGAGCGACCAGGACGCGCACCGCCGCGCCAACCTGTGGGTGCTCGACCGCGCGACGGGCAAGACGCGCGAGGTGACGCACTTCACCGACTACGACATCGATTTCCCCGCGTACGGCGCCGACGCGATCGCGTTCCAGCAGGGCGGCAAGCTGTGGCGCCTGGACCTGCCGGGCGAGCAGCTGCACGAGGTGCCGGTGAGCGTGCCCGACGACAACCCGCGGCTGCGTGCCCGCGTCGTCGACGTCAAGGACCAGATCCGCGACTCCGATCCCGCGCAGCAGGTCGACTTCGCGCTCGCGCCCAACGGCCGCCGCACGCTGTTCTCGGCGCGCGGCGACATCTTCAGCGTGCCCACCGAGCACGGCGCCACGCGCGACCTCACCGCCACGCAGGGCATCGACGAGGACCACCCGGCGTGGTCGCCCGACGGCAAGTGGGTGGCGTACACGACCGACGTCGGCGGCAACCCGCAGGTGGCGATCCGCCCGGCCGAAGGCGGCGCCGAGAAGGTGCTCACGGCGTTCAAGGAGGGCTACCTGTACGGCCCGGTGTTCGCGCCCGACGGCCGCACGCTGGCGTTCTCCGACGGCGCGCACCGGCTGTGGACGGTGCGCACCGATGGCGGCGCGCCGAAGATGGTGGCGCAGGACAAGCTCGGCGAGATCCACGACCAGGCCTTCTCGCCCGATGGCCGCTGGCTCGCGTTCAGCATGACCGCGGTCGGCCGCCGGCGCGACCTGTACCTGCAGGAACTGGCCACCGGCCACGTCACGCGCCTGGGCGAGGGCAACGAGATCGACGCGAACCCCGCGTGGTCGCCCGACGGCAAATACCTGTACTTCACGTCCAGCCGCCACGAGAACCCGGTGGGCTCGGACGTCGACTTCGACTTCGCGTTCCTGAAGTCCGGCGGCATCTACGCGATCGCGCTCGCGCGCGACACCGCCTCGCCCGTGGCGCCCAAGTCGGACGAGGCCGACAGCCCGCCCGACAAGGACGACGCGAAGATGGACGACGACGCGGCGCGCAAGAAGGCCGCCAAGGCCGTCAAGGACACGGCCAACGCCAAGGGCAGCCCCGCCGACGAGAAGCAGCCGCCCGACCGCACCGCGGCCATCGCGCCGATCCGCATCGACCTCGACGGCCTGATGGCGCGCGCCGTGGCGCTGCCCGTGGACGCCGCCAACATCACCCAGATGGACGTGCGCGGCCACCGCATCTTCTACCTGACCACGCCGCTGGGCCTGATCGACGGCCAGCTCAAGGGCGAGAAGTCGGCGCTGCGCTTCTACGACCTGAACAAGCGCAAGGCCTCGGTGGTGACGGAGGACGTGGACGCGTACTCGCTGTCGCTGGACGGCGAGCGCGTGCTGGTGCGCCACGACAAGGACTACACGGTGCTGGACACCAAGGCCGACGCGGCCAAGGACGAGGAGACGAAGAAGGCGCTGAACCTCGCCCACCTGCGGGCGCTGGTGGACCCGGCGCAGGAATGGTCGGAGATGTTCGAGAACGCGTGGCGCCTGGAGCGCGACCTGTTCTTCTCCACCGCCATGAACGGCGTCGACTGGAAGGCCACGCACGACAGCTACCGCAAGCTGCTGCCGCTGGCGGGCTCGCGCGAGGACCTGAACTACCTGATCGGCCAGATGATCGGCGAGATGGGCAACTCCCACACCTACGTGGGCGGTGGCGACGACGGCGAGACCGCGCCCGCCGCGCGCGCCGGCCTGCTGGGGGTCGACTGGTCGCTGGACGCCGCGTCGGGCCGCTACCGCCTCGCGCACATCTATGCCGGCGACAACACGCGCGACGACTACCGCAGCCCCATCGCGCAGCCGGGCCTCAACGTCAAGGCCGGCGACTACGTGCTGGCGATCAACGGCGCCGAGCTGAAGGCGCCCACCGATCCCGACGCGCTGCTGCAGCTGACCGACGCCGACACCACCGTCGATCTGACGATCGCGCCCACGCCCGACGGCGCGCGCCGCCACGTGGTCGTCAAGCCCGTGGCCAGGGAGCTGCCGCTGCGCGAGGCCGCGTGGATCGAGCACAACCGCGCGCTGGTGGACAAGCTGTCGGGCGGCCGCGTCGGCTACGTCTACATGAGCGACATGGAGCAGCTGGGCATCCAGCAGTTCGTGCGCCAGTTCTACGCGCAGCTGGGCAAGCAGGCGATGATCATCGACGACCGCTGGAACGGCGGCGGCTTCATCGCGCCGTTCGCGCTGGAGCGCCTGCGCCGCGTGCTGGTCTCGCTGGGCACCAACCGCGAGGGCGGCCTGCAGACCGAGCCCGAAGAAGTGCTGCAC
>DATCRO010000841.1:0-2632 GCA_036569025.1 Burkholderiaceae bacterium | reverse complement strand
CAGGTCCAGGCGCCGGCGGATCCGCAGGCCTGAAGTCCGGCCCGCGAGCGCGGCTTCAGCGTCGCAGCCGCTCGATCCAGTCGATCACGAGCGGCAGGCCCGTTGGCGGCGCCTGCCAGGTGGCGCCGCCGATGACCTCGGAGCCTTGGGTGACCGTGTAGGTCGTCCGGATCGTACCCGTGACGGGCGTGATGGCGCCGCCCTGTTCGAGCGGCGGCACGTCCAGTTCGAAGCCGACGACGGTGCTGGACGGGATGGGCACCTCGCTCATGAGGCCCACGCCACCTTGCGAGACGTCGCGAACCTTGAGCTCGATGATGCGGCCGTCGGGCAGGTGCATGCGCGCCGGCCACGAAACCTTGACGCGCAGGTCGGTGCGCGAGTCCGGCGCGTCGTCGGCAAAGTCCCCCGACTCCATCGCGGCCGCGAGCTCAGCCGCCAATGCCGCCTCCTCGGCCGCCGCGGCAGCCGCAGCCTGCGCATCGGCATGCGATGTATCCGGCAGCGGATCGAGGCCGAACATGGCCGCGACATCATCGGGGGGCGTCGTCGACATGGTTGGATCACGAGCGGGCGAACATCGATCGATGCTAGCGCGAATGCACGGAGCAGCGTGCCCGCGCGTGAGGAATACGAACGATTTTGGCGCCCCGCCGCTCCAGGCGCGCGGCGCCGCAGGCGACGCGCCAGTCAAACACGAGAAGGAGCGCCGATGTCCCGAAAGTCCAACCGCTCGCAACTCCCGTGCATTGAGCGATAGCCCGCGCAGACCTACCCTGCCGAGACGACGCCACGTACAGGAGACGCCGATGCATGACGACAGGACAGGACGCCCGCGATGAGCCCGATGCGCACCCAGGTCGCCATCGTCGGCGCCGGCCCCGCGGGCCTGCTGCTGGGCCAGCTCCTGCACGAGGCCGGCGTCGACAACGTCATCCTCGAGGCCCGCACGCCCGAGTACGTGCTGGGCCGCATCCGCGCCGGCGTGCTGGAGCAGACCACCGTGCGACTGCTCGAGCAGGCCCGCGTCGCCGGTCGACTCGAGCGCGAGGGCCTGCGCCACGCCGGCACCGAACTCGCCTTCGACGACCGTCTGCACCGCATCGACTTCGAGCGCCTGACCGGCCGCTGCGTGACCGTGTACGGCCAGACGGAGGTCACGCGCGACCTGATGGACGCCCGTGCCGCGGCCGGCCGCACGACGTTCCACGAGGCGGCCGACGTGTCGCTGCACCACTTCGACGGCAGCGCGCCGATCGTGCGCTGGCGCCAGGGTGGCGTCGAGCGCGAGCTGCGCTGTGACTTCATCGCCGGCTGCGACGGTTTCCACGGCGTCGCGCGCGCGAGCGTGCCCGCGGGGGCGATCGCCACCTACGAGAAGGTCTATCCGTTCGGCTGGCTCGGCCTGCTCGCGCACGTGCCGCCGGCGCGACACGAACTCGTCTATGCGAACCACGAGCGCGGATTCGCACTGTGCAGCCAGCGCAGCGCGACGCTGAGCCGCTACTACGTGCAGGTGCCGCTGGACGACCGCGTCGAGGCCTGGTCGGACGACGCGTTCTGGGACGAATTGCGCCGGCGGTTGCCGGCCGAGGTCGCCGAGCGCGTGGTCACCGGCCCCGCGCTGGAGAAGAGCATCGCGCCGCTGCGCAGCTTCGTCGCCGAGCCGATGCGCTTCGGCCGGCTGTTCCTGGCCGGCGACGCCGCGCACATCGTGCCGCCCACCGGCGCCAAGGGCCTGAACCTGGCGGCGTCCGACGTCGGCCTGCTGGCCGCGGCGCTGCGCGAGCACTACGCCGATCGCAGCGATGCCGGCATCGACACGTATTCGGAGCGCTGCCTGCGTCGCGTCTGGAAGGCCGAGCGCTTCTCGTGGTGGTTCACGTCGCTGATGCACCGCTTCCCGGGCGACGGGGCGTTCGACCGGCGCATGCAGCACGCCGAGCTCGACTACCTGGTGAACTCGCAGGCCGCCTCGGCGGCGATGGCCGAGAACTACGTCGGCCTGCCGCTGGAGCTGCCGGCAGCTTGAAGCGGTCGCGACGCCGCGCGGAAAGCGGCCTTTCGCCACGATTGCCGCTGCCGCATGCGGCACATCCGGTTACATCCGACCGCGTTGTGCACTAGGATTCGCGCATAACAAGGATACGGAGGGAACGATGCGCCACGACGCCATCGCTGCCGGGGTGCGCATGCCGCGCACGCTCGATAGGCCACGCACGCCGGTCACGCCCGGCGTGCCGCACTGCCGCCCGCGGGCGAGTGCCTGAGCCCGCCGTGAACACCGAAGTCCTGCCCGTGCCGGCGGCGCCGGCACAGGCGGCGCCACGCGAGACGCTGTCGGCGCGCACCCTGCGCAGCGGCAGCTGGACGATCGTCGGCAACCTCGCGGGCCAGGCCCTGCGTTTCGGCAGCAACCTGGTCCTCACGCGCCTCCTGTTTCCCGAGGCCTTCGGCCTGATGGCCATCGCGCAGGCGATCCTGACCGCCGCGCGCCTGTTCTCCGACGTCGGCCTCATGCAGGGCGCGGTGCGCAGCGCGCGCGGCCACGAGCAGCGCTACCTGGACACCATCTGGACGCTGGACATCCTCAAGGGCTCGCTGATCGTGCTGGTGATGACGGCGCTCGGCC
>DATCRO010000840.1:0-2009 GCA_036569025.1 Burkholderiaceae bacterium | reverse complement strand
GCCCTGCAGCCACTGGGCGCCCGCGTCGGCTGCGATGTGCACGTCGTCGTCGCGCTCCACGCCGTCGACGACGACGTGCGGCGCGAAGTGCGCGCTCGTCGCCAGCATTCCGCGCAGGCACTCGCGGCCGAACTCGCTGTCGCGCGCGCGGCGCAGCAGGGCCGCGTCGAGCTTCACGATGTCGGGCTTGCAGGCCTGCACGGCCGCGACGTTGTCCGCGCCGCCGCCGAAGTCGCGGACGGCGATGCGGCAGCCGCGCATCTGCAGCTGCACGCAGAAGTCGTGCGCGGCCTCGAGGTCGGGCAGCGAGGCGCTGCCCGCGATCTCGATCACCAGGCGGGAGGCCAGCGCGGGCTCCCTTTCGAGAACCGCGAGCAGAGAAGCCCACCAGTGGTCGATCTGGATGCTCTGCGCCGAGATGCTCACGCCGATGTGCGCCGAAGGCTGCAGCCGCAGCGCGGCCACGGCCCGCCGCATCGCGGTGCGGTCGAAGGCGCGCGTGAGGCCCAGCCGCTGCAGGCAGGGCATGAACACTTCGGGCGCGAGCGAGGCCGCATCGCCGCGACTGGGTGCGATGCGAGCGCGGCCCGATCGGTACAGCGTGGTCGCGACGCTGCCGGGATGCACCACCGGCTGCCACGAGAACGAGAGCTCGTCGGCGCGCAGCGCTTCGCTCACGCGCACGGCGACGTCCATGTCGGCGCGATAGAGCTGGCGCCATCCGTCGGCGCGGCTCTCGCGCGAATCGGGAAAGGGCTGCGCGGTCCACAGCGTGAGTTCGATCTCGGAGGCGCCCATCTGCTGCGGCGAGCGCACGTCGATCCAGTCGGCATGCAGCTGCACCAGCGCGGCGATGCCGCCGGAGCGCACCGGCTCCGCACCGAGCACCGCGAGCAGCGTCTCGACCGGGTGGCTCGCTCGCCGCGAGGCGCCCGATGCCTTGCCCGCTTCGTGGATGCCGAAGGGGCCGCATTCGAAGGCCTCGTTGGCCCACACCAGGAAGCAGTCGTCGCGCAGCCGCGCCATGTCGGACGAGGGCAGCGAGGTGAAGCCGGCGCACAGCCTGCGCTGCACCTCGAGGCTCGCGGCGGATGCGAAGTCCTGCCCGTAGGCTTCGGCCAGGTGCGGCAGGTTCGCGATGAACACGAAGGCGCAGGCCCTGCGTGCGGCGGCGCGCTCCACGGATGCGCCAGAGGCCCTGGACATGGGCTCGGCTAGCGGCCCATGGGCGTCATGCATGCCTTGCGTGCCTTGTGCGCCATGTGAACCATGTGCGCGGTTGGCCGCGGACGTACGCTGCGCCCATGCGGCGGGCCGGTGCGTGCCTGCAGGCCAGGCGGTCGGTGATGAGAGAGCGGCCATTTGCGTCCTCGATCGAATTTCTTTTCTCGAACCCGGTGAAGGGAGAAGGGGCCGCGTTTCTCGCGGCAACACTTCTCCATTCCGCGCGGTGGTGCGGAATCAAGACGGAAAGCAGGAAATCACCGGACGTGCGAATCCCTCACGCAGTACGGCGCTCCTGGCGGAGTGCCGGCGATCGGCTATCGGGTCACAGGTGGGAAAGGGGGCGCTTCGCCAACGGCGTCGCGCGGTACGCGGCGGCTAGGTGTACGGCATGGATGTGGCCTTCGGCTCGGCGGGGCCACGCGTTCGTGCGGCGGCCCCATGAACCGCATCGAGCGGCTCGTACGTTCGGTGGAACGAGGGTCTGCAGGCCATCACGTGCAAGCTCCGTAGGACAGTTGTGAAACAAAATGAATACTACGGATTGCAGTAGGACCCCGCATTCGCTTTCGGACCGCGAATGTGTGCCAGTTCACATTTGTCAACACTGACCAGGACAAATCGCGGTTTCCGGGTCGAAGGCGGGTTGGCGGCCCGGCCCGAGCGGCTTCGCGGCGCCCTGCCTTGTTCGTGCATGCAGAATGCCGGGCACCGATTTCTCAGCACTCTTCGCCATCGCCGCGGCCTCCCCGCGGACCATGGCGGGAGTGGCACCGTACCGAGGG
>DATCRO010000839.1:0-4082 GCA_036569025.1 Burkholderiaceae bacterium | reverse complement strand
GAGCGCGGCCAGCGCCGCCCGCACCTGCGCCTGGACGCGCTCCAGCCACGGCGCATGGCGCTTGTCCGCGGGACGCAGCTGCAGCTCGTAGACGATCTGCTGCACCTTCTCGCAGGCCGCGATCCCCAGGCCCGCCGTGCGCAGCGCCCGCGTGCGTTCCGGGAGGGCCGCGGGCCACAGGCTGCGGCCGGACAGCGCCTCGGCGTAGTCGATGATCAGGTTCGAGTCCACCAGCACGGTGCCGTCGTCGCACACCAGCGTCGGCACCTTGACCAGCGGGTTGATCTCGCGGAACTGCTCGTAGGTGCTGAACACCGACAGCGGCTTGTGTTCGAACGGGATCCCCAACAGGCGCAACGTGACGGCCACGCGGCGGACGTAAGGGGAGTCGAGCATGCCGATCAGGCGCATCGTCGTTTCCTCGGGATGAAGCCGGCACGCGCCGGCGGCCCTCCACGATAGCCCGGCGTGTGCGCCGCGACACGCCCGCGCGATGCAAAGCATGCATCGCCGCGATGCCTGCGCGGCATGCGCGGCGTCAGGCGTGGCACGGACGCGCGAACGTCGTCTTCGTGAACGCGAGCCCGAAGCCGGCGCGCTCGACGTTGCGGGCGCTCGTGTTGGCCGGCCGCGCGCCGACGAACACCAGCGCGCAGCCGGCGTCCCTGGCCGCGGCGAGGCGGGCCTGCAGCAGCGCGGCCTGCACGCCGCGGCCACGGAAGGCGGGCAGCGTGCTGGCGATGTGGAGCTCGCCGACGCGCCCGCGCGGGGTGTCCATGGCGCTCAGGCCGGCCGAGCCCGCGACGCGCCCGTCGATCCGGGCCACGAACACCGAGGTGTCGTCGCGCGCGAGGGCGATGCGCGCGAGCGCCTCGAGCAGCTCGCGCGGCCGCTGCTGCGCCTGCAGGCTGAAGCCGTCGACGCTCGCCTCGACGAACAGCGCGCGGGCGGCATCGCCCTGCAGGATCTCGATGCCGGATGGCGCCCGACCGGACACCCCGTCCAGCGTTCGCGCGTAGGTGTTGCTGAATGCGTTGACCGCGTAGCCGCGGCGCGCGAGCAGGGCCGGCACGCGGGCGTCCGCGTGCGGGCACAGGTCGATCTCCGTGGCCAGACCGCGCTCGGCGTAGGCCGCCTCCAGGCGCGCCAGCGCGTCCTCGTCGACGGGGCCGTCCATGCCGAGCCCCGTCACGTGGTTGAGCTTGCGCCCGAACAGCCGCTCGGTGAAGGCGGCCACGCCGCCGCCTATCCCGACGGCATGGGCGTGGGCGGCGCCGAGCGTGCGCCAGGTCTCGCACTGCACGCGCAGGTGCCAGGCTTCCGCGGCTTCGAGGGTGGCGGCGACGTCGGGCGAGGTGAGGATCACGGTGACGGGGGCGGCGTGTCGGGAAGCGGCGCAGTCTAGCGCGCCGGCGATCAAGCCAGCGCCGCGACGAGGTCGATCTCCACGCAGCCGTCGCGCGGCAGCTGCGCGACCCCGACGCTGGTGCGCGCGTGGTGGCCCAGCTCGGGGCCGAACAGGTCGTAGATCAGCGCCGACGCGCCGTCGGCCACGGCGCTGTGCTGCGTGAAGTCCTCGGTGCTGTTGACGTAGGCCGTCAGCCGCAGGATGCGCCTCACGCGCTCGAGGCCGCCAAGCTCGTCGCGCAGCGCCGCGAGCGCGCGCAGCAGCGCGATGCGCGCCCCGCGCTGCGCGGCGGGGACGTCCACGTCGCGCCCGAGCTTGCCGGCGACGACCACGCGATCGCCCTCGCGCGGCAGCTGGCCGCTGACCCAGGCGAGGCCGTCGTGGACGACGACCGCGGCGTAGCGGGCGCCGGGGGCGGCGGTGCCGGGAAGGACGAGGCCGAGGGCGGCGAGGCGGTGTGTGAGGGACATGGCGGTGGCGATCGTCGGGAGAGCCACAGTCTGGCGTACTCGGCGGTGGCGCGACAGGTACACGCGGAGCGACGCGGCGATGCACTGTGTCAGCCCGGAGGGCCGGCCGCTGTACCCATCGGCCCTTCGCGGAGCGCCATCCGTCGCAGGGCGGGCTGGCCGCAGGCGTAAGCCGCCCGACGAAGCGTTTACACGCCGTCTTCGGCGAGCAGCTCCCGCACCTGCGTCAACTGCCTGCGCGACACCGCCAGCCACTCCTGCGTCGCCCCGACCTGCACGGCCCAGCCTTCGCCCTCGCCCTCGCCGTCGCTCACGGCCCGGCGCTCCAGCTTGGTGACGGCGGTGCGCGCGACCAGCGCGTTGCGGTGGATGCGCAGCATGGCGTCGCCCAGGCGCTGCTCGAGGTCGGACAGCGAGTCGTCCAGCACGTACGCATGTTGCGGCGTGCGCAGCGTGACGTACTTGAGCTCGGCCTTCAGGTACAGGATGTCGGCCACCGGCACGCGCTGGACGCGGCCGCGGTCGCTGACGACCAGCACGGGCTGTTCGGCCGGCGCGGTCACGGGCGCGGCGGGTGCGACGGGCACCGGGCGATCCAGGCGCTGCGCGACGCGCACCAGCGCCTCCTGCAGGCGGGCGCGGCGCACGGGCTTGGTGAGGTAGTCGACGGCGTCGATCTCGAAGGCCTTGAGCGCGTGGGTGGCGTGGGCCGTGACGAACACGATCCTGGGCGGATGGGCCGTGGCGCGCAGGCGCTCGGCCAGCTGCAGGCCGTCGAGGCCGGGCATGTTGATGTCCAGCAGCACCAGGTCCGCCTGGTTGGACGCGAGCCAGTGCAGCGCCTCGGCGGCGCTGCCGGCCTCTCCGGCCACCTCGGCGGCCGGGGCCGCGCAGTCGGCCAGCAGGCTGCGCATGCGCAGCCGGGCCAGGTCCTCGTCGTCGACGATCAGCACTCTCAGGCGGTTCATGGCCGCTCGCTCCCTGTCATCCCGTTCGGTTGCATCGTCTCACAGCGGCACGGCCAGGCGAACGCGGAAGCGTCCGCCGTCGATCGGGCCGGCCTGGAACTCGGAGCGGAAATCATGCATCAGGCGCAGCCGCTCGCGCGAGCTCACCAGCCCGATGCCGTGTCCCGGCGGCGCGCTCGCGCCCACCGTGTTGACCACCTGCACCCACGCCCGCCCGTTGCGCTGGCGCGCGCGGATCTGCACGCGCCCGCCCGCGTCGTTGGGTTCGACGCCGTGGCGCACCGCGTTCTCCACCAGCGGCTGCAGCAGCAGCGACGGCACGCGCACGTGCGCGAGGCCCTCGTCGACGTCCCACTCGACCTCCAGCCGCTTGCCGAAGCGCATGCCCTCGATGTCCAGGTACAGGCGCGCGAGGCGGATCTCCTCGCCCAGGGTCGAATCGCCCTCGAGCGCGCCCAGCGCGGCGCGGAACAGCTCGGACAGGTTCTCCAGCACCTCCTCGGCCCGGTTCGGGTCGACGCGCACGAGCGCGATGGCGGTGTTGAGCGTGTTGAACAGGAAGTGCGGCTGCACGCGCGACTGCAGCTCGATCAGGCCGGCCTCGGTGGCCGCCGGCAGCGTGGCCCGCACGCGCAGCTCGAGCCAGTGGTAGATGAAAGCGCCCAGCAGGGTGCCGGACAGGACGAACGCCGCGACGTTGGTGGCGTCGCCGGCGTCCAGCCCGAGCATGCGCAGCGGCAGGCACGCCGCCCAGGTGGCGGCCGCGCCGACCACCGCCGCGCAGCCCAGGCGCCCTGCGGCCGGCAGGCGCGCCAGCAGGCCGGTCGCCCAGCAGCAGACGACCAGCCACGCCAGCGTGGCCGGCACCGACACGGCCGCGCCCACCACGACGTGCCCGACCCAGGCCGCGAGCGACCCGCTGCCGAACGCGGCCCCGGCCGACACGATCACCTGCACGCCCACGAGGGTGCGCAGGATGTTGCCGGGCTCGCAAGGCGTGGGCACGCTCGCACGGCGCAGCCCGGCCACCGGCGCGTCGCCGAGCAAGGTCGTGGAGGCGGAGACGGTATCCATGGACCCGCATTGTGGGCGAGCGTGCGGCCGCCGGACAAGGCGCGCCCGCGGCAAGCGGACGTGCGGTCTCGCGAAGGCTGCGAGCGGCAAGCCGCCTACAATCCGAGGGTTCTCCCCAGCGATTTGGGGTCAGGTCTTGAATCGTCGCGGGGTCAGGTCTTG
>DATCRO010000838.1:0-3794 GCA_036569025.1 Burkholderiaceae bacterium | reverse complement strand
TCGCATGGCTGCAGGGCGGCACGCGCACCTGGGCCGGCGCGGGCCGCGCGCTCGAGACGTCGACCGCGGCACTGCCGGACGACGACGAGCTGCGCCCGGTCGCGCGGCGCGACGCGCAGGCGATGCGCGAGTACCTCGATTGGGAGCGCCTCGGCGGAACGGCCGGGTAGGGCAGGCCAGTCGCAGACGTGACCGCCGTTCGTCGGCGCGACCAGCGGTCCGGCTTCGCAAGAACCAAATGGCGCGGGCCACGCCGGCGGCCAATCCGCCCTGCCGAAGACTTCGTCAGGCGTAGCGGCGCCGCGCGCCGGCGTCCAGGTCCTCGCCGGGCCGCACGATCGTCGCCTCGCCGAACGGCGTGACGCGGAAGTCGCTGCCGGCGGGCGAGCCGCTCAGCTGCGAGACGGCGCGGGCCAGCGCGCGGGTGGGGGCGTCGTAGGAATCGTCGGCCAGGTTGAACGTGGCGAAATGGATCGCCAGCGAGGTCTGCGACTCCAGGGTGAGGCTGGCCTGCAGCGCCTCGTCCGGATCCATGTGCACGCGCTCCATGAACCAGCGCGGCGCGTAGGCGCCGATCGGCAGCAGCGACAGCGTCATCGGGCCGAAGCGCTCGCGGATGGCGCGGAAGTGCGTACCCCGTGCCGTATCGCCGGCGAAGAAGACCTTGCCGTGCGGCGTCTCCAGCACGAAGCCGCCCCACAGCGACTTGTCGCGATCGAACAGGCCGCGGCCGGAGAAGTGTTCGGCCGGCACGTAGGTGGCCGACAGCCCCTCGCCCAGCGCATGGCTCTCCCACCAGTCCAGCTCGACGACCTTCCTGGACGGCACCTTGCGGCCCACGCGCTTGCCGGTGAGCACGAGCGGGTTGTCGCGCGCGGCGAGCTGGCGCAGCGTGGGGCGGTCGAGGTGGTCGTAGTGGTCGTGGCTCAGGAGCACCACGTCGATGCGCGGGATGGCCTCGAACGGCACGGCCGGCGGCCGCACGCGCCGCGGACCCGTCCAGGGCGTCGGGCCGATGCGCGCGGACATCACCGGGTCGGTGAGCACGTTCAGGCCGGCCACCTGCACCAGCACGGTGGCGTGGCCGATGATGGTCGCGCGGATCGAGCCGTCGTCCACGCGATCGGCGGGCGGGGCGACCTGCACGTCCTCGACATGCGTCGGCCACGGGCCCGGCGAGCGCGTCAGCAGCCAGCGCAGGACGTTGGCGAGCCCGTGCTTCTCGCGGCCGCTCGCGTTGTGGAACGTGCCGCGGCGCAGCGGGGCGGGCTCGAAGGCGTTGGGCGGCAGGGGCTCGGTCACGGCACAGGCTCGTTGGGTTCGCCCGCGCACTGTACGTGCGTCCTGGCGCACGGTGTGTGAACGCGGTCGGAAAGTTTTGCTGTCGAGTGAGAATTCCTGCCGCGTTGCCGGGCTGCTCAGCGTCGGCCGTCGCGGCCGGACATTGCCGCCACCAGGCCGGCCGAGGCGCTCAGCGCCACGGCGACGAACAGCATCGTCCATTCCATGCGGCTGTCAGGATGCGCGAGCACCCGCGGTGCGTGCACCAGCACGACGAAGCAGGCCATCATCAGGCACTCCAGCCACGCGGCGAGCGTGCGGCGCACGCCGGTGAGGATGGCCAGGCCCGCGAGCGCGTGCGCCGCGCCCGTGAGGCAGGCCAGCGCCACGCGTCCGGGCAGCCAGGGCGGGATCATCGAGGCCGTGAACTCGGCGTACTTGACGTGCGACAGGCCGAACACGAGCGCGCACAGGCCGAAGGCCACGAACGCCCCGCGCCGGACGGCGCCGGCGGCGGCGATGCCGGCCCACGCCGTCGCGAACATCAGCGCCGCGCTGGCCATCGCGGCGGTCTCGGCCAGGCCCAGCCAGTCCGCGATCGACGCGGGGTGCCGGGCGACCGCGGGCACGTGCAGCGCGACCCATCCGAGCAGCAGGACGGCCGTCAGCCAGGCGCCGACCGCGCGCAGCCGGCCCGACAGCAGCAGCACGGCCGCCGCCACCTCCAGGCCGCCGGTGGCCATCGCCAGCACGCCGCGAGAAGGCATGTCCGGCGGCACGGGCTGCCACTGGAAGGCGAAGTCGCCGCTGCCCAGCGACAGCACGCCCAGCGCACCCAGGCCGACGGCCAGGGCGACCAGGGGCGCGGCGGCCCTGCCGGGGGCCGGGTCGTGTCGCAACGCGTTCATCGTCTCTCCTGCGAGGGCGGCGTGTCGGGCGGACGCGGCCGGGTGGTCGAGCAGATGCGCAATGTACGCGCTGGCGCGTCCGCCGCCTGGCGTGGAATCCCTCGCTCGCAGGGCCACGCGGGCTGTCCGCCTCGGGAGCAGCTGGTCCCTGCGCGGCGGCCGCGCGTCGCATGGCCCTGGCGTCGTGGCGCGTGCGCAGCGACAGTGCGTCCATCGCCCGGACTCTGGTCGACACCCACGAAAGGACTTCGCCATGCCCACGTTCCGCCAAACGCTCGTCGCCACGTTCGCCGCCGCCTGCGCCATCGCCGCCGCGCCGGCGCAGGCCAAGGGCTGCATCAAGGGGGCCGTCGTCGGCGGCGTCGCCGGCCATGTCGCCGGGCACCACGCGGTGGCCGGCGCGGTCGTCGGCTGCGCGGTCGGCCATCACCTGGCCGCCAGGAAGGAGCGCGAGGAACGCGAGGAGCGCGCGGCCGCCCGCGCGGCGGCGCCTGCGCCCGTGCCGGCGAGCGCGCCGCGCCCGTGACCTCGGGCGAACCCCGGCACGACGCGTGCCTGTATGCGGCCATGTCAACAAGAAACGGGGTGACCGCATGTCGTTCCTGCTCTACACCATCGGCCTGGTCCTGCTCATCGGCGGCGTCGCCTGGGCCCTCGTCACCGCGAACGTCGCGTCGACCTATATCGCGATCATCTGCCTGGTCATCGCGGGGCTCGGCGTGATGATGGCGGTGTCGCGCACCCGCCAGAAGGATCCGCCGAATTGACCCGCGTCGCGGCACGGGCCCAGAATCCGGGCCCATGCCCGACAACAACGATTTCATCGAGGTCTACGACGACGCCCTCGACGCCGCCACGTGCCGCGCGCTCGTCGAGCGCTTCGAGCGAGGCGGCCAGGCCCGGCGCGGCGCCACGGGCAGCGGCGTCGACACGAGCATGAAGGACAGCTGGGACATCGCGCTCGATGGCCGTCCCGACTGGGCCGAGGCGCGCCAGGCCCTCGACGACGCCGCCGTGCGCGGCATGCGCCGCTACCTGCGGCGCTACGCGCACGTGGCGCTCGCGCCGCTGCAGCTCAAGATGCGCGATCCGGCCACGGGCGCGCTGCGCCTGCTCGATGCCGACGGCGTCGCCGCGTTGAACGACGAGTTCCTCGACGGCCTCATCGCCAAGGTGTTCCGCCCCGGCGGCATCAACATCCAGAAGTACGTCGCGGGCCAGGGCGGCTACCCGTACTGGCATTGCGAGCAGTACCCGAGGATGGACGGCGGCGAGGCGCTGCACCGCGCCGTGCTGTGGACGATCTACCTGAACGACGGCTTCGCCGCCGGCGAGACGGAGTTCCTCTACCAGCAGCGCAAGGTCCGCCCGCGCACCGGCAGCCTGCTGATCGCCCCGGCGGCATTCACGCACACCCACCGCGGCAACCGGCCCGAGGGCGGCGACAAGTTCATCGCGACGAGCTGGATCCTGTACCGGCGCGCCGAGCAGTTGTACGCCTGAGAAACGGCTCGGCCCCGCGAAGAGGTTGGCTCCGCCGGCCGGAGGGGTCTGGCTCCGCCTCGATTCGCCTCCGGCACGCCAATGATGCATCGGGGCGGTGCC
>DATCRO010000837.1:0-6759 GCA_036569025.1 Burkholderiaceae bacterium | reverse complement strand
GGTCCCCGCCGCATCCCCGGCGCACCGGCCGAAGCTGCGCGCCAGCGCGCGGCTCATCGCGTAGCCGGCCCGGTGGCGGCTGCCGCCGCTGCGCACGACCCCCACCATCACCAGCGCGCCCGCGGTGAGGACGACGGCCGTCAGCAGCCAGTCCTCGCGCAGCCAGGTCGCGTGCAGCGCTTCGACCAGCTGGTCGGCCTCGTGCGTCGCCAGCAGCCGCGGCGCCACGAAGGGCGCGACAAGCCCGATCGCCCACAGCACCGGCCAGCGCAGCGCCGCCGTCAGCACCGCGAGCGCGAGGCCCGTTTCGCAGGCCCACACCAGCGGCGCTCCGAACGCGAAGCCGGGCCCGGCCGCCGCGGCCAGCACCAGCAGGGCCCACGCCGCCACCAGCGCGGCACGCAGCCGCACGACGTGGCCCGGCACCAGCCGCGCCATCGTCGGATGGTTCTGCTGCAGCACGTTGCCCACCAGCATCGCCCAGGCGGCGACCACCAGCGCGCCGGCGCCGACCAGGGTGCTGGCCAGGATGCCCTGGCGCACGCGCTCGACGCTGGCCGGGTCGCAGAACAGGCTCCAGGCCGACAGGCCCACCGGTGCGGCAAAGCACAGCGCGACGACGATGGCCGCGCCGCGCAGGCCGCCGCCGGCGTTGCGCCGCTGCTGCCAGGTCGACGCGAGGATGTGCGCGAGCGAGGACGAGTCGGCGCGATGCATGGCCGCCTCCTTCACGCGGTGAGCGCGAGGAACAGGTCCTCGAGCGTGGCCGGATCGACGCTGACCGTGGGCGTGGCCGGCGGAATGGCGGACGCGTCGCGACCGCGCGCGATCACGGGTCCGCGCGCGTCACGCGTGAGCGCCTGCAGGCGATGCTCGTGCACGAAGCGCTCGATGTCGGCCGGCACGCCGCCCAGCCGAACGCTCGATTCCAGCAGCTCGTCCAGCGGCGCGTGCAGCGCGATGCGGCCGCCGGTGAGGAACGCCACGTCCACGGCCACGCGCTCGAGGTCGGACAGGATGTGCGTGGAGAACAGGATCGTCGTGCCGCGGTCGGCCACCTGGTCGACCAGCTCGCCGAGGAAGTCGCGGCGCGCGGCCGGGTCGAGGCTGGCGACGGGCTCGTCCAGCACCAGCAGCTCGGGCTCGTGGGCCAGCGCGCGCACGATGGACAGCCGCTGCTGCTGGCCGCCGGACAGCTGCCGGATCGGCTTGTCGCGGGTGATGTCCCAGCGCGACATCAGGCCCTGCACCTTGGCCTCATTCCAGCGCGGATAGAAGCTGCGGAAATAGGCCAGCAACTGGTCGGCGGTGAACCACTCGAACAGGTCCGCGCGCTGCGGCACGTAGCCGATGCGCGCGCGCACCTCGTCGGGCAGCGCCTGCGACGGCTGGCCGAACACGCGGGCCAGGCCGGCGTCGGGCTCGCGCAGGCCCAGCAGCGTCTCGATGAGCGTGGTCTTGCCGGCGCCGTTGCGGCCCAGCAGGCCCACCACCTGGCCGGCGGGCAGCGTCCAGTCCAGGCCATCGAGCACGCGCTGCGCGCCGAACGCCACGGACAGCCCTTGCAGCGACACGCATCCGGCCGTCGCGTCGTTTCGAGCGGTGTTCATCGCAAAAGCCCTTCTTGTTCATTCAGGATGGTCTTGAAAAGGGCCAGCACCTGGCTGGCCGGCAACTGCAGCTGGCGCGCCTCGCCGGCGGCGCGCTCGAGCGTCGGACGCAGCAGGTCGATCCGCTCGGCCATGGGCTGTGCGCGCCCGTGCTGCTCGGCGATCGCCATGGCCAGCCCGCGCCGGCGCGTGACCAGGCCTTCCGCCTCGAGCAGGCCGAACGCCTTGGACACGGTCATCGGATTGACGGCCAGCGACTGCGCGAGATCGCGCACCGAAGGCAGCTCGTCACCGGCCTTCAGCTGCCCGCCGGCGACACAGCGCCGCACCTGCGCGACGAGCTGCCGGTAGATCGGCTCGGGGGAGCCGGCGACGACGGAGAAGAGGGAAGGATCGGGCACGGGGTGGCGTCCTGTCTTTGTGTATTAGTAATGTAATACACCAGGACACCATACGCAAGCCGGATCCGTGGCGGGTCTGCAGCGGGGTCATGCAGCGGGGTCGCAGCGGGGTCAGGTCTTGAATGTTGCGGGGTCAGGTCTTGAATCGTGCAATCTGGGCGGTGACATTGGAGAGTGCAAGATTCAAGACCTGACCCCGCGGTTTGAAAGTGCACGATTCAAGACCTGACCCCGCTCTTTGACCCCGCTCTTTGACCCCGCTCTTTGACCCGCGGTTTGGCCCGGCGCCGCGGGCAATCAGTCGCGCGCAGGCAGCCAGCGCCGCAGCGGGGCGGCCGCGGGAAACGCGATGCGGACTCAGGACAGGTCGACCCGCTCCACATCGTCCGCCGGCTCGAACCCGAACACCTGGCCATAGAACGAGAGTTCCGCCTCCAGCGTCCGCTGCACCGTCTCCTTGCGCCGGAATCCATGCCCCTCGCCCTCGAACGCGAGATAGGCCACCGGAATGTGCTGCGCACGCATCGCGGCGACCATGCGCTCCGCCTGCGCCGGCAGCACGACCTTGTCGTCCAGCCCCTGGAAGAAGATCACCGGGCACGACAGCCGGTCGGCGGCGTGGATCGGCGAGCGCTCGTCATACAGGCGTTCGCGCTCGGGGAACGGCGCCAGCAGGTCGTTGTTGTAGCGGGACTCGAACTTGTGCGTCTCGGCGTCGAGCGCGCGCAGGTCGCCCACGCCGTAGTAGCTGGCGCCGGCCTTGAACACGTCGTGGAACGCGAGCGCGGCCAGCGCCGTGTACCCGCCGGCGCTGCCGCCACGGATGGCCAGTCGCGCGGCGTCGGCCAGGCCCTGGTCGACCAGCCAGCGTGCGCCGGCGACGCAGTCCTCCACGTCGACGACGCCCCACTGTCCGCTCAGCAGCTCGCGGTACCTGCGGCCGAAGCCCGTGCTGCCGCCGTAGTTGACGTCCAGCACCGCAAAGCCGCGGCTCGTCCAGAACTGCGTCGTGAGCTTGAGCGTGTTGCCGGCCATGCCGGTGGGGCCGCCGTGGCCGATGACGATCAGCGGCGGACGCTCGCCATCCGGCACGCGATACCCCGCGTTGCGCGGCGGATAGTGGAAGGCATGCGCCGTGCGGCCGTTGGCGCTCGGGAAGCTGATCGCGCGCGGCACCGACAGGCTGCCGGCGTCGGGCAGTTCCTCGGCGCTGCGCGCGATCACCGTCACAGCGCCGTCGGCCAGCGACACCGATGCGATGCAGGCCGGCATCGTCGGCGTGCCGGCCTCGACCACCGCCGCGCCGCCGGCCACGCGCAGCTCGACGACGTCCTCGAACGGCGTCGGGATCGTCGCCGCGGCGCCCGTGCGCGCGTCGATGCGCAGCAGCCGACTGACGGCGTTCTCGCGACAGACGGCGACGATGTCGTCGGGCCCGGCGAAGCCGTAGGACGATTGCGCCAATACCCACTGGGGCATGCCGAATTCCGCGGCCATCGGGCAGACCGGCACCAGGCCGTCGACCTCCAGCCGGTACAGGTTCCAGAAGCCGCTGCGGTCGGACACCACGTACAGCTTGCCGTCCGGCGCCCACACCGGCTGGCACAGCGACTCGTCCGGGCCGCCGGCCCGGCGGCTCGCGTGGATCAGCGAGCCGTCGTCGGCGAAGGCCGCGAGCCACAGCTCGGTGCCCTGCCACGGCATCTGCGGATGGTTCCAGCAGAGCCATGCGACGCGCCGCCCCTCGGGCGACACGCGCGCCGAGGCGTAGAAATCGGCGCCCTCTGCCAGCGTCGTCGAGCCGCCGCCGGCAAGGTCCAGCGCGACCAGCGAGTTGCGCGGCTCGCCCGCGACGCCGTGATCCTCGCGCACCGCGATCAGCCGCTTGCGGCGCGCGTCGATCTCGAAGTCGGCGTGGCGCTGGCGGCCGTCGGACGTCAACGCGACCGGCGCCGCATCGCCCACCTGCGCGTACACGAGGTTGTCGGCGTGGTTCGAGAACCAGATCGTGTCGCCGGCCGCCACGAAGGCGCCGCCGCCGTATTCGTGCACGCGGGAACGCACGTTGAACGGCGCAGGTGTGACGATGCGTCGCGCGCCGTCGGTCCCGGCGGTGGCGACGGCCAGGCGCCCGCCCTCCTCGGGCAGCCCCTGCAGCCACAGCACGCGGCCGCCGACGATGCGCGGCGCCGAGACGGGCCGGACGCCGGCGGCGACGCGCGCGGCGGTGATGGGCGAGAGCCAGGAGCCACAGGGGGCGGCGACGGGTTCGGTCATGGCGTGTCGATTCGAAGGCGAGGCGCACAGTGTGCCTCGCGCCGGGATGAAGGTGCCGAACGAAGGTGCCACGAACGAAGGTGCCACAACGAAGGTGCCAGGTCTTGCCAGGCAAATAACGAAGCTGCCAGGTCTTGCCAGGCAAAGGGGGACGGCACATGAAGGTGCCAGGTCTTGCCAGGCAAAGAGGGACGGCACAGCTGCCGGGCCCTGCCGGGCAAGGCTCCGCGCCAAGCGCCACCCCGCCCGTCGCATTCGAGTTGCCAGGCAAGACCTGGCACCGTCGATAAAGCGCCACCTCGCCCGTCGCATTCGAGTTGCTAGGCAAGACCTGGCACCTTCGTCGGGCACCTTCGTCGGTCGCATTCGAGTCGCCAGGCAAGACCTGGCACCGTCGAAGACTTCAACCCGCCCGGCGATGCTGGTCCAGCACCGCATGCACCAGCCCGGCCAGGCGCTCCAGCGTGTATTCCTTCTGCAGCAGCGCGCCCACGTGCAGCTCGGCGGCGCTGTGGCGCATCTCGTCGGAGATGAAGCCCGACGTGATGATGATGGGCAGCGCGGGCGCCGCGCGCGAGACCTCGGTGGCCAGCTGCATGCCGTTCATCTCGGGCATGTTGTAGTCGGTGACGAGGATGTCGAACGCGCGCGGGTCGGCCTGCACGCGCGCGAGCGCCGCGGCGGGGTCCTCGTAGGCCGTCACCTCGTAGCCGCTGCGCCGCAGCAGGCCGTCGACCATCAGCACCATCGCCGGGTCGTCGTCGACGCACAGCACGTGCTGTCCGTTGCCCGGCGGCGCCACGAGGCCGCTGAACTGCGAATCGACGGCGTCCTCGGGCGCGTCCTGCAGCGGGAACCACAGGTCGAAGCGGCTGCCGATGCCGGGCGAGCTGTCCACGTGGATCGCGCCGCCGTGCACGCTGACGATGCCGTGCACCACCGCCAGCCCGAGGCCCGTGCCGCGCCCGACCTGCTTGGTGGTGAAGAACGGCTCGAAGACGCGGGCCTTCGTGGCCTCGTCCATGCCGCAGCCGTCGTCGGCAACCCACAGGTGCGCGCGCCGGCCCTGGCGCAGCGCCTCGGGCCAGCTGCCGGCCGCGTCGGCCTGCGCGGGCTCGATGCGGCTCTCGGCCGCCAGGCCCACCTCGATGCGTCCGCGACCGGCCGGCAGCGCGTGCCAGGCATTGGTGCACAGGTTCATCACGATCTGCTGGATCTGCGTGGCGTCCGCGCGCACGTGCACGGGCTCGGCCGGCATCGCCACGTCCAGCTCGACGTGCGACGGCACCTGCGCGCGCAGCATGTCCAGCGTCTCGTCGATGACCGGCTGCAGCGCCTGCGTGTGCAGCTCCTGCACCTGCATGCGGCTGAACGTGAGGATCTGCTGCACCAGGCTGCGCGCGCGCAACGCCGCGCGCTCGATCTGCAGCAGGCTGGGATCGCACGACAGGCCCACGGCCGCGTCATGCTGCGCTGCCGCCACGTTGCCGATGATGGCCGCCAGGATGTTGTTGAAGTCGTGCGCGATGCCGCCCGCCAGCGTGCCGATCGCCTCCATCTTCTGCGCGTCGCGCAGCTGCGTCTCGAGCGCGGCGCGGCGCTCCTCGGCCTGGCGGCGCTCGTTGATGTCGGTGAGCATGCCCAGCGCGCCCGTCGGGTTGCCGACGTCGTCGCGGATCGGCCGCGTCGACAGCGACACCCACATCGGCGAACCGTCGGCCCGCCGCAGGCGCAGCTCCACCGGGCCGCCGTCGTCCGCGAGCTGCGCGGCCAGCGCGGCGCGGCAGCGCTCGGCCTCCTCGGGGTCCATGAAGTCGTCCAGCGGGCGGCCGCGCATGACGTCTTCGCCGTAGCCCAGCCACTGCGCGATGCGCGGGTTGACGAACGCGAGGCGGTGGAACTCGTCGAGCAGCCAGATGCCCTCGCTCGCGGTCTCGACGATGCGGCGGTAACGCTCCTCGCTGGCGCGCAGCTCGCGCGTCATGCGATGCGCGGCCGCGTATGCGCGCGTGCGGCCGGTCACCAGCTGGTGCGTGATGACGGCCAGCAGCAGGCTCAGCAACGCGCCGGCCACCAGGATGACGGTGGACGCGTTGCGCTCGTGCACGCGCTCGAACTCGGGCAGCGAGCTGAGCTGCACCGTCCAGGTGTGCCCCGCCAGCGTGACGTACTCCTGCGCCTGGAAGCGGGCGTGCGCGATCAGGGCGTCGCTGGCGGTGCCGCCATCGCTGTCGGAGCGGTACATCAGCGAGGCGGCGCCCGTGTCGGCGCCGTCGTGCACGCGCACGACCAGCCCCGGACTCTGCTCGCCATAGAGCGTGGACATGAGGTCGCCGACGCGGAACGCCGCACGCACCCAGCCGATCGCGCTCGCGCGCCGCTCGGCCACCGAGTTGACCGAGGCGCCCTTGCGATAGACCGGCAGGTAGATCAGGCAGCCCGGCTTGAGCTCGTCGCCCGGGTCCGTGTGC
>DATCRO010000836.1:0-5589 GCA_036569025.1 Burkholderiaceae bacterium | reverse complement strand
CGCCGCGGCCGCGTTCACCGCCTTCGCGCTGCCGATGCCGGCCCAGGCCATCACGATCAACATCGGCGGGGACTCGAGCACGGTCAAGGGTTCGGGCAAGGAAGTCGCCGTGGCGCGTCAGGTGGCCGCGTTCTCGGCGCTGCGCCTGGACAGCTCGGTCGACGTCCAGGCCCACCAGGGCACGACGGCCTCGGTCACCGTCCACGCCGACGACAACATCGAGCCGCTGATCGAGACCGCCGTCGACGGCGACACGCTGGTCGTGCGCACGAAGAAGGGCACCGGCTACTACAGCCACCACAAGGTCGTGGTCGACGTCGTCTTCACGTCGCTGACCGCCGTGCAGCAGCGCGGCAGCGGCGACCTGCACATCGACAAGATCAGCGGCCCGAAGTTCGAGTCGTCGATCTCCGGCTCGGGCGACCTGCAGATCGACAGCGCGCAGGTCGGCGCCTTCGCGCTGAGCATCGCGGGCTCGGGCGACGTCGTCATCTCGGGCACGGCCGACGAGGCGCGCTTCGGCATCGCCGGATCGGGCGACATCAACGCGCGCAACTTCGCCGCCAGGAAGGTCAACGTCAGCATCAGCGGTTCCGGCGACGCGCACGTCAACGCCACCGAGGCCCTCGAGGCCAAGGTCGCCGGCTCGGGCGACGTCACCTACTCGGGGCACCCGCGCGACGTCTCGCGCCGCGTGTCGGGCTCGGGCTCGGTCGAATCGGCCAACTGAGCGGCCTTTCCCGCCGGGCTCATCCCCTGAGCCCGCCAACGGGCAGGATAAGTGGTCGGGAAGCCGCGGGCGGGTGCCCGCGCAGCCGTCACAATCGGCGTGATCGACCTCCCTGCCCGGCATGCTCCATCTCCACTTCGCCAACCGCTTCGAGACCCTCGCCGACCAGCTCGCGACGCGACTGGGCCAGCCGGTGCCGGGCCGCTCGCCGTTCGACGCCGACCAGGTCATCGTGCCGAGCGCGGCCATCACGCGGCGGCTGATCATCGAGCTGGCGCGCCGCCACGGCGTCTGCGCCAACGTCGAGTTCTCCTACCTCGCGCACTGGCTCTGGAAGCAGACGGCGCAGCTGGTGCCCGAGCTGCCGGAGTCGGCCCGCTTCGATGCCGACGTGTTCGGCTGGCGCATCCTCGCCGCCTTCGACGACGGCGCATGGAGCAGCCGGCAGCCCCGGCTCGCGGCCTGGCTGTCCAACGCCGACGCCGTGATGCGCCACGAGCTCGCGCGCCGCGTCGCGGGGCTGTTCGAGCAGTATCTCGTCTACCGGCCCGAGTGGCTGGAAGCCTGGTTCCGCGAGGAGACCGCCCTGCCCGGCGCGGACACGAGCGCCGCGCTGGACCAGGCCTGGCAGGCCGCCCTGTGGCGCCGGCTCGCGCACGAGACGGCCAGCGACGGCCGCCACCCCATCCTCGCGCTGCTCGAAATGCTGGACGCGCGCGGCATCGGCCTGGCCGGCACGGGCCGGCTGCCCGCCAGCGCGCACGTGTTCTGCCTGCCGACGATGCCCCCCGTGCACCTGGAGCTGCTGCAGCGCCTGGCCCGCCACGTCCAGCTGCACCTGTACGCGCTGAACCCCTGCCGGGAGTTCTGGTTCGACGTCGTCGACCCGCGCCGGCTGGCCTGGCTGGCGGCGCGCGGCGAGCTGCAATACCACGAGGAAGGCAACCGACTGCTGGCCGCCTGGGGCCGGCAGACGCAGTCGGCGCTGAGCCTGCTGGTGAACGCCGCGGCCGAGGGCGCGGTCGAGGACGCGGTGTTCACGCCGGCCGCGCGCCGCAGCGTGCTGGGCGCGCTGCAGGACGCCGTCCTCGACATGACCGAGCTCGCGCCCGGCTCGCTGGTCGATGTCGCGGCCGACCGCAGCGTCGAGGTGCACGTGTGCCACTCGCTCACGCGCGAGCTCGAGGTGCTGCACGACCGCCTGCTCGGACTGATGGCCGGCGACGACCCGCCGCAGCCGGGCGACATCCTCGTCGTCACGCCCGACCTCGACGCCGCCGCGCCGCTGATCGACGCGGTCTTCGGCACCGCGCCGCGCGAGCGGCACCTGCCCTACGCCATCAGCGGCCGCGCCCGCGCCCAGGTCAATGCGCCGGCGCGCGCGCTGCTCGAGCTGCTGGCGCTGGTCGCATCGCGCCTGCCCGTCAACGACGTGTTCGGCCTGCTGCAGCAACCGGTGGTCGCACGCCGCTTCGGCCTGGCCGAGGACGACCTCGACCAGGTGCGCGAGTGGCTCGTCGACGCCGGCATCCACTGGGCGCTCGACGCCGAGCATCGCGGCAGCTTCGACGTGCCCGCGCACGAGCGCCACAGCTTCGCCGACGGCCTGGACCGCCTGTTCCTGGGCTACGCGCTGCCCTCGCACCTGGCCTCGCCGTTCCAGGGCCGCCTGCCCGCCGGCGACGCCGAAGGCTCCGGCGCGCTCACGCTGGGCGCGTTCTGGCGTTTCGTCGACACGCTCAAGTCGCTGCGCGAGCGCGTGGCCGCGCCGCGCGCGCCGTCCGACTGGCCCGCGATCCTCGGCGACGCGCTGCGCGACTTCGTGGCGCCAGCCGACGCCGATCTCGAAGACCTGCGGGAGGTCGACGAGGAGATCGCGAAGCTCGGCGACCAGTGGCGCCGCAGCGGGCTGGCCACGCCGCTGCCGTTCGACGTCGTGCGCGCGGCGCTGGAGGAGGCGTTGGCCGACCCCGCGCGCGGCGGCGTGCCCACCGGCATGATCACGTTCGCGGCGATGAGCAGCCTGCGCAACGTGCCGTTCCGCGTGGTGTGCGCCATCGGCCTGGACGACGGCGCGTTCCCCACCACGGCGCGGCCGGCCGAATTCGACCTGATGAACCTCGCGCCGCGCGCGGGCGACCGCCAGCGCCGGCTCGACGAGCGCAACGTGTTCCTCGACCTGATCCTGTCCGCGCGCGACCGCGTGCACCTGAGCCACGCGGGCCGCAGCGTGCGCGACAACTCGGTGCGCCCGGCCTCGGTGCTGGTGGCCGAGTTGCTGGAGACGCTCGTGCCGGCGCTCGCGCGCGCACCCGGGGACGCCGCGTCACGCGCGGCCGCGCGTGCGGCGCTGGTGGTCGAGCACCCGCTGCAGCCGTTCGCGCTGCAGGCCTTCGACGTCGCCACCGACGAACCGCGCCTGCGCAGCTACCAGGCCGACTATGCGCAGGCGCTGCGCCAGAGCCTGGCCGCCGCACCGACGGCCGCAGGCAATGCCGGCTTCGACGACGAGGGCGAGGCCGGCGAAGACGACGCGACGGCCGCCGCGGCCGCGCCCTTCTTCGCCGGTGCGCTGCCCCCGGTCGACGCGGCCTGGCGCGACGTGCCGCTCGCGCGCCTGTCCGCCTTCCTGCGCAACCCGTGCCGCTTCCTGCTCGAACAGCGCCTGGGCATCGCACTGCGACGCGACGACGAAGCGCTGCAGGACGACGAGCCCTTCGTGCCTGACAACGGCGGCCGCGCGCCGCTGGTGCAACTGCTGCTGCCTGCGCTGCTCGCGGGCATGGCGCCCGAGGCCGCACGCACCCTCGCGCTGGCCGGCACCGCGCTACCCGCCGGCGGCTTCGGCCTGCGCTTCGTGGAGCGCGAGCTGAACGGCCTGCGCGACTTCGCCGAGCAGGTGCGCGAGCACACCGCCCAGCCGGCGCTGCCGCCGCACGTGGCCGAACTCGTCGTCGAGATCGACGGCGAGCCCTGGCGCCTGCACGGGGAGTTCGCCGACCTGCGCCCGCGCGGCCTGCTGCGCCATCGCTATGCGAAGCAATCGCCCATCGACTACCTCGAGGCCTGGCTGCCGCACCTGCTGCTGTGCCATGACGCGCCGGCCGGCGTGCTGCCCGTCACCACCGGCATCGCACGCGACGGCCGCTTCTTCCTCACCGAATGCGACGCGCCGAAGACCACGCTCCAGACGCTGCTGCGCCTCTACGCCAAGGGCCTGCGCGAGCCCCTGGCCTTCTTCCCGCGCTCGGCCTGGGCCTGGGTCGAGGGCGACCGCGACGGCCCGTCCAAGGCCGCCGCCGTCTTCCGGCCCGGCGGCTTCAACGAGTTCGCCGAGGGCGAGGACGCCGGCATCCGCCTCGCGCTGCGCGGCCGTCCGGACCCGTTCTCGCCCGAGGCCGTCGACGAGTTCTATGCCAACGCCAGGGCCGTGTTCGACCCGCTGCGCGCCTGCCTGGAGGTCGAATGAGCATGCGGCGACAACGATTCGATGCATGGGCACCGGCGCTGCGGGGGGAGGCTGCGCGATGAGCGCCCTGCCGGAATTCCAGCCGCTGGACGTCTTCGCCTGCCCGCTGGACGGCATCCGCCAGATCGAAGCGTCGGCCGGCACGGGCAAGACGTGGAACATCTGCGGGCTGTACCTGCGGCTGCTGCTGGAGAAGCGCCTGGAGGTGCAGCGCATCCTCGTCGTCACCTTCACCAACGCGGCCACCGCCGAATTGCGCGAGCGCATCCGCCAGCGCATCGTCGACACGCTCGCCTGGCTGCGCGCCGAGCAGGCCGGCGAGACGCCCGCCGCCGGCGACGAGTTCGTCGAGCGCCTCGTGCGCGGCGCCCGCGAGCGGCACGGCCTGGACTCGGCCGACATGATCGCGCGCCTGGCCCTCGCGCAGGCCACCTTCGACGAGGCCTCCATCTTCACGATCCACGGCTTCTGCCAGCGCGCGCTGGCCGACACGCCGTTCACCGCGCAGATGCCGCTGCAGATGGAGCTGGTGCAGAACGACGCCGACTGGGTGGCCGAGGCGGCCAACGACTTCTGGCGCCGCCGCATCGCGGCCGACGACCTCGACGCCGCACTGGCCGGGCACCTGGTGGCGAGCAAGGATTCGCCCTCCGGCTTCGCCGCGCTGCTCAAGCGCCACCTGTCCAAGCCACTGGCGCGCGCCGCCTGGCCCGACGACCTGGACGCCGCGCGCACCCTGCCCGTCGACGATCTGGCCACCACCCACGACATCGCCCGCCGCCTGTGGCTGTCGCAACGCGAGGCCATCGAGGAGCTGTTGCTGCGCTCGCTGGGCGGCGCGCTCAGCGCGGTCAGCTACAAGGAAGACAGCGTGCGCGCGGCCGTGGCCAGCTGGGACGAGCTGCTGCACGGCGACGACGCGCTGGCGGCGCTGGCCGTCGACGGGCCCAAGCTCGACCTGCTGGGCGCCGCCCGGCTCGCCAAGGCCACCAAGAGCAAGCAGGCGACGCCGCAGCACGAGTTCTTCGACGTCGCGCAGCAGCTGCTCGACCTGCGCGCCAAGGCGGCGCAGTCGCTGGCCTACGGCCGGCTCGCCTTGCTGCGCGAGCTGCTGGACGAAGGCGCGCGGGCCCAGCGCGAGGCCAAGCGCCGCCAGCGCGTGATCGCCTTCGACGACATGCTGTTCAACCTGCACGACCGGCTGATGAACGGCGACCCGCAGCTCGCGGGCGAGCTCAAGAAGCGCTTTCCGGCGGCGCTGATCGACGAGTTCCAGGACACCGACCCGCTGCAGTTCGCCATCTTCCGCACGATCTACACGGCCACCACGGACGACACGCTGTCGGCGGCGCCGCTGTTCTTCGTCGGCGATCCCAAGCAGGCGATCTAC
>DATCRO010000835.1:0-2895 GCA_036569025.1 Burkholderiaceae bacterium | reverse complement strand
ACGCAGATCGGCTTCACGATCGTGTCGCTGACCGTCTCGCTGATCGCGGTGCTGATCCCGCTGCTGTTCATGGGCGACGTGGTCGGCCGGCTGTTCCGCGAGTTCGCGGTGACGCTGGCGATCACGATCCTGATCTCGGCGGTGGTGTCGCTGACGCTGGTGCCGATGATGTCGGGTCGCATGCTCAAGCGCGAGGACAAGCCGCACGGCTACGGCCTGAAGTTCCAGCAGGGCTTCGACTGGATCATCGCGCGCTACGACCGCGGCCTCGTGTGGGTGCTGGACCACCAGACGACCACGCTGCTGGTGGCGCTGGCCACCTTCGCGCTGACCGTGCTGCTGTACGTGTTCATCCCCAAGGGCCTGTTCCCGACGCAGGACACCGGCCAGCTGCAGGTGCGCGTGCAGAGCGCCGAGACGGTCAGCTTCGAGCGCATGTCCGACCTGCAACGCCAGGCCGCGCGCGCCATGCTGCAGGATCCGGCGGTCGACAACATCGCATCGATCGTGGGCGTGGACGGCGCCAACAACACGATGCTCAACGCCGGCACGATGCTCGTGAACATCAAGCGCGGCGCGAGCGGCACGCAGGAGCAGATCATGGACCGGCTGCGCGACCGCGCGCAGGCCGTCGCCGGCGTGACGCTGTACCTGCAGCCCACGCAGGACCTCACCATCGACTCCGACACGGGCCCGACGCAGTACCGCGTCTCGCTGGAAGGCGCCGACGACGCCACCGTGGCACTGTGGGCCGACAAGCTGGTCGACCGGCTGCGCGGCGACTCGAAGGTGCGCAACGTCGTCACCGACGTCGGCCAGACCGGCCTGGCCGTCGAGGTGGACGTCGACCGCGACACGGCGTCGCGCCTGGGCATCAGCGCCGCCACCGTCGACGACGCGCTCTACAGCGCCTACGGCCAGCGCATCGTCTCGACCATCTTCACCGAGACGAACCAGTACCGCGTGATCCTCGAGGCCAGGCCCGACCAGGCGCGCACGCCGACGTCGATCGGCGACCTGCGCGTGCTGACCACCAGCGGCCAGGCCACGCCGCTGTCCGCGTTCGCGACGATCCGCGAGGTGCAGTCGCCGCTGCAGATCACGCACGTGGCGCAGTACCCGGCCACGACGGTCGGCTTCGACACCGCCGACGGCGCGTCGCTGGGCACGGCGGTCGATTCGATCCGCGCCGCGGCCAGGGACATCGCCCTGCCCTCGTCCGTCACGATGACGCCGCTGGGCGCCGCGGGCGCCTACGAGAAGTCGCTGTCCAACCAGCTGTGGCTGATCCTGGCGGCCGTCATCTGCGTCTACATCGTGCTGGGCGTGCTGTACGAGAGCTACGTGCACCCGCTCACGATCCTGTCGACACTGCCCTCGGCCGGCGTCGGCGCGCTGCTGGCGCTGCTGATCGGCGGGCAGGATCTGGGCGTGATCGGCATCATCGGCATCATCCTGCTGATCGGCATCGTCAAGAAGAACGCGATCATGATGATCGACTTCGCCATCGACGCCGAGCGCGGCGAGGGCAAGGCGCCGCGGGAGGCCATCCACCAGGCGGCGCTGCTGCGGCTGCGGCCGATCCTGATGACGACCTTCGCCGCGCTGTTCGCGGCCGTCCCGCTGATGTTCGGCTGGGGCGAAGGCAAGGAGCTGCGCCACCCGCTGGGCCTGTCGATCTTCGGCGGCCTGCTGGTGAGCCAGCTGCTGACGCTGTTCACGACGCCGGTGATCTACCTGTGGTTCGATCGCCTCGGCCGCCGCCTGCGCGAGCGCTTCGGCAGCAACGACGATGACGACGACGACGAGCCGGCGCCGCAGCGGGCGCTCGAGGCGCCGCCGGTGCCGCAGCGGATCGGCTTCGACCCCGACGCGCCGCATCCGGCGCCGGGAGCGGGGCCATGAACCTGTCGTCGCCCTTCGTCCGGCGCCCGATCGCGACGGTGCTGCTGACCGCCGGCGTCGCGCTGGCGGGCATCGCGGGCTTCTTCGTGCTGCCGGTGGCGCCGCTGCCCCAGGTCGACTACCCGGCCATCTCGGTGTCGGCCAGCATCCCCGGCGCCAGCCCCGACACGATGGCCAACAGCGTGGCCACCCCGCTCGAGCGGCGCCTCGGCACGATCTCGGGCGTCAACGAGATCACGTCCAACTCGGGCACCGGCTCCACGCGCGTGAGCCTGCAGTTCGACCTGAACCGCGACATCGACGGCGCCGCGCGCGAGGTGCAGGCCGCGATCAACGCGGCACGAGTCGACCTGCCCGCCACGCTCAAGAGCAACCCGACCTACCGCAAGGCCAACCCGTCGGACGCGCCCTGCATCATCCTGGCGCTGACCTCCCGGACGCGCACGCCCCAGCAGATCTACGACGCCGTCTCCAACATCGTGCAGCAGAAGGTGGCGCAGGTGCAGGGCGTGGGCGACGTCGAGATCGGCGGCGGCTCGCTGCCGGCCGTGCGCATCGACGTGAACCTGCTGGCGCTCAACGACCTCGGCATCCCGGCCGAGGACGTGCGCGCCGCGATCCAGGCCTCCAACGCGACACGGCCCAAGGGCAGCATCGAGGACGGCGTGCAGCGGCTGCAGATCTACACGCGGCAGCCGGGGCACACCGCCGCGGAATACAGGAACCTGACCGTGGCATGGCGCAACGGCGCGGCGGTCAAGCTGTCGGACATCGCCAATGTCACCGACGGCCCCGAGGACGTGCGCACGCTCGGCCTGTTCAACGGCAGCCCGGCGGTGATCGTCATCGTCACGCGCCAGCCCGGCGCCAACATCATCGAGACCGTCAACGGCGTGCGCGCGCTCGTGCCGGAGCTCAAGGCGCAGTTGCCCGGGGACATCGAGCTGCAGGTGGCATCGGACTCCACCAACTCGATCCGCGCGTCGCTGC
>DATCRO010000834.1:0-2355 GCA_036569025.1 Burkholderiaceae bacterium | reverse complement strand
AACCGGTGCTGTGGGGCTACGTCGACGGCGCCGGCATCGCGCATTTCGCCAGCAGCCAGGTCGACGGCCGCTACGAGCAGGTGCTGCGCGAGACCGACGGCCGCCGCGTGGCAGGCAAGACGCAGGGCACCGACGGCCTGCTGACCTGGCTCGAGATCTCGCCCGACGTGAAGGCGCTGCAGCCGGTGCTGGACGAGGCCGCGCGCGCCACCGGCGTCGACGAGGAACTGCTCAAGGCGGTGATCACCGTCGAATCGAACTACAACCCGCGCGCGGTCTCGCCGCGCGGCGCGGTCGGCCTGATGCAATTGACGCCGGTGACGGCCGACCGCTACGGCACCCGCGAGGAACGCCAGACGCCGGCCAGCCGGCGCCTGCTGAATGCCCGCACCAACGTCTTCACCGGCGCACGCATGCTGGCCGACCTGACGCGGCGCTACGGCGGCATCGACATCGCGCTGGCGGCCTGGAACGCGGGCGAAGGCACGGTGCGCAAGGCCGGCGGCCAGATGCCCGACATCGCCGAGACCGAAGCCCACGTCCACATGGTGCTCGAGCTCTACTGGGCCCTGTTGCAGCGCAAGCTGCCGCGCCACGCCCACGGCGTCGAAGTGGCGTCCTGCGCCCCGCAGACCTGCGGCCAGTGAGCGCAGGCTCACCGCGCGAGCCCTGAAGCGCCTGCCGGGTGTCACCGGCCAGACAAATCCTCAGGAAATTTGCGGTTCGGCACCGGCCGCGGGGGCGTGAACGCCGACAATGGCGTCCCGCGGGCCGCAGCACGCGCCGTCGTCGGCGCCCGCGAGCGAACAAAGGAACTCCGGCTTGACCATGGAACAGACTCCCCTCGCGTTCAGCGGCGGCGACGGTGGCGGCGACGCGCTGACCCTCGCCCACTATGCGGAACGCGCCTACCTCGAATACGCGCTGAGCGTCGTCAAGGGCCGTGCGCTGCCCGACGTGACCGACGGCTGCAAGCCCGTGCAGCGCCGCATCCTCTACACCATGCACCGCATGGGGCTGTCGTTCACCAACGCCAGCGCCGCGGGCCCGGCGCCGCGCAAGAGCGCCAAGGTGGTGGGCGACGTGCTGGGCAACTTCCACCCGCATGGCGACACCGCCGCCTACGACGCGCTCGTGCGCATGGCGCAGGACTTCAGCCTGCGCTATCCGCTGATCGACGGCCAGGGCAACTTCGGCAGCCGCGACGGCGACGGCGCCGCCGCGATGCGCTACACCGAGGCGCGCCTGAACCCGATCGCGCGCCTGCTGCTCGACGAGATCGACGAGGGCACCGTCGCCTTCATGCCGAACTACGACGGCACGACGACCGAGCCCAAGCAACTGCCGGCGCGCCTGCCATTCGTGCTGCTCAACGGCGCCAGCGGCATCGCGGTGGGCCTGGCCACGGAGGTGCCCAGCCACAACCTGCGCGAAGTGGCCGAGGCCGCCATCGCGATGATCAGGAACGAGAAGCTCTCGGACGACGAGCTGTTTGCCGCACTGCCCGGCCCCGACTTCCCCGGCGGCGGCCAGATCATTTCCAGCGAAGCCGACATCCGCGACGCCTACGTCACGGGTCGAGGCAGCCTGAAGGTGCGGGCGCGCTGGAAGATCGAGGAACTGGCGCGCGGCCAGTGGCAGCTGGTCGTCACCGAGCTGCCTCCCGGCGCGAGCACGCAGCGCGTGCTGGAGGAGATCGAGGAACTCACGAATCCCAAGATCAAGGCGGGCAAGAAGGCGCTGACCGCGGAACAGCTGCAGCTCAAGACGACGGTCCTCGCAGTGCTCGATGGCGCGCGCGACGAGTCGGATCGCGAGGCGTCCGTGCGCCTGGTCTTCGAGCCCAAGAGCCGCGCGATCGAGCAGCAGGACCTGATCAACACGCTGCTGGCCCACACCAGCCTGGAGAGCTCCGCGCCGATCAACCTCACGATGATCGGCGGCGACGGCCGGCCCACGCTCAAGAGCCTGCGCCAGATCCTCGCCGAGTGGGTGGCGTTCCGCCAGCACACCGTCAAGCTGCGCACCGAGCACCGGCTGCGCAACGTGCTCGATCGCATCCACATTCTCGAAGGCCGGCAGCTGGTGCTGCTCAACATCGATCGCGTGATCGAGATCATCCGCCACAGTGACGAGCCCAAGCCCGCGCTGATCGCCGAGTTCCGTCTCAGCGATCGCCAGGCCGACGACATCCTCGACATCCGGCTGCGCCAGTTGGCGCGTCTCGAGGCGATCAAGATCGAGCAGCAGCTGGCCGAGTTCCGCGACCAGCAGAAGAAGCTCGAAGGCATCCTCGAAAGCCCCGCCGCCCTCAAGCGCACCGTCATCAAGGAGATCGAGGCCGACGCCAAGGCC
>DATCRO010000833.1:0-6908 GCA_036569025.1 Burkholderiaceae bacterium | reverse complement strand
GCTGAAACATGCGGCCGCGCAGGGTGTCACTGTCGGGCACGGTGCTTGCTGAACCTTCCCCAGGGGCCGCAGGCCAAGCTGGAGACTCGAACATGAGCAAGCACGCAGCAACGTTCAAATGGGGCATCGCCGCCGCGGCGGCGCTCGCCGGCCTGTCGCTGGCCGGTTGCAACCGCCCGGACACTCCCGCAGACAAGAAGGTGACGGCCGGCACCGAGCTCGACGACTCCGTCATCACCACCAAGGTCAAGACCGCGTTGATGACCGACAACGTCGGCAAGGGCGGCGACACCAGCGTCGAGACGCGCAAGGGCGAGGTGCTCCTGAGCGGCTTCGTCGACTCGCAGGCGCAGGCCGATCGCGAGGTGCAGCTGGCCAAATCCGTGGACGGCGTCCAGTCGGTGCAGAACAAGCTGATGGTCAAGGACGGCAAGTCGACGGCCGGCAACGTGCTGGACGACTCGGTCGTGACCGTCAAGGTGAAGTCGGCGCTGATGGCCGACGACCGCACGCGTGGCACGCAATTCGCCGTGACCACTCACAAGGGCGTCGTGCAGCTGAGCGGCTTCGTCGACAGCGCCGATGAGCAGGCCCGCGCGACGACCGTCGCACGCAACGTCGAGGGCGTCCAGAGCGTCGTCAACGACACCAGCATCAAGAAGTAGTCGGACAAACAGGAGAAAACCATGCTCTACACCATCGCCGTCATCCTCGTCATCCTTTGGCTCATCGGCATGCTCACCTCGGTGACGCTGGGCGGCCTGATCCACATCCTGCTCGTGATCGCGATCATCGCGGTGCTGTTCCGCCTGATCAGCGGGCGCGGCGTCTGACGCGACCCTCCCATCGGAGAGAACGGCCCCTGTCGCGACATCGCGGCCGGGGCCGTCTTACAGTGCGGGCATGACGACGCCCTCGCCCCAGCCGCTCGCCGCCATCGCGAGCTTCCACGCGCACATCTACTTCGACGGCCCCGCCCAGCGCGAGACCGCGCTCGCGCTGCGCGAGCAGATCGGCCAGCGCTTTGCCGTGGCGCTGGGCCGCGTGCACGACGCGCCGATCGGACCGCACGCCCGCGCGATGTACCAGGTGGCGTTCGACGTCGCGACCTTCGGCAAGATCGTCCCGTGGCTGATGCTCAACCGCCAGGGCCTGGCCGTGCTGGTGCACACGAACACGCGCAACGAGCGCGCCGACCACCTGTCGCATGCGCTGTGGATGGGCCAGGTGCTGGACATCGTCGGCCCGGAGCACCTGGCCGCGGACATGGACGCGGAAGGCCCGCGCCCGCCCAACACGAGCCCGTCGGTGCAAGCCTAGGCTTGCGCGGCCTTGATGGCGCCGTGCACCGAGACCACGGCCTGCAGCACGCCGCCCGCATCGCCCACGAGGGCGGCGCCGGCCAGGCCCACCACCGCGCTGGCGATGGCCAGGCGGTCTCCGGTCTTCTTGACCGTGCCCATGAAATCGTCGACCTTCTGCGCCGCGTCCTCGATCTGCGCGATGGCGTCGGCGGCCTGCGCGCCGAGCAGCTTGACGGCCTTGGCGCGCAGGTCGATGGCGCGCTGGTCGAGCGTCATCTCCAGGTTGAGCGCGCGGTCGACGTCGGGCGCCGTGGGGTTGTCGCGGCGCCAGTTGAACAGCACCGTCGACGCGTGGCCGGCGGCGTCGGCCAGCTGCGCGATGGCGTCGGCGGTGTCGGCGTCGGACGGCGCGGCCGCGGCGGCGAGGGCGGCGGTGGCGATGTCGGATGCGGTGGGGTCGGTCATGGCGGGCCTCTCGAAGCTCTGGGTCACAATGCCGCGGCGTCGTCGTTGATCGCCTGCACCTGGGCGACGAAAGCCGCGACCAGCTCGAGGCGGCGCGCGCCGCCGATCTTGTCGAAGTTGGCGATCAGGTCGGCGTGGGCGGCCAGCAGCGCGTCGGCGCTCTTGTCGAACGCGCGCACGTGGCGCACCTCGAGCTCGTTGGCCGCGATGTCGGCGCGGGCTGCAGTCTGCGCCCAGCGCCAGGGCAGGCGCGACTCGACGTCGGCCTGCGTCGGCGCATTGGATGCGTTGACGAGGCGGCCCAGCTCGCCGCGCATGATCTCGCGCGTGTCGGTGAGCTGGCCCGCGTAGACCTGGCCGGCATACGACTTCATCGCCTCGACGACGACGCGCAGCGGCTCCTGGTTGTCTTCCAGCGTCGAGCGCTTGAGCGTCTCGATCCTGGCTTGCGTGAGCAGCGCCGCCGCGGCGCGCGCGAGCTTGGTGGCGGCGCCGAGCTTGGCGCTGTCGAACAAGGGCGTGCCGTCGCGCGTGGCGAGCGCGCCGGCGGCGCCGGACAGGCCCTTGATGTCGCCGTCGAACACCGTCGGCTTGGCGCCCGACAGCTTGGCCAGCGCGCCGGCGTAGTCCGACAGCGCCTGGCCGAACAGCGCCGCGGTGGCGCCGGCCTCGCGCAAGGCCTTGCACTTGCCGGCCGCGGCGCGCTCGGCGGCCGCATCGTCGAACGCGCCGGGGTTGCCCAGCGCGATGTAGCGTTCGCGCTGCTCGCAGCTGGCGCCCAGGCCCGACGTGAACGGCTTGTAGGCCGCGGCCAGGTGGCTGGACGCGGCGCCGAAGTCGGCCACCGGCTGCATCTGGGCGGCGCAGCCTGCCAGCAGGGCGAGCGCGATCGCGGCGAGCGGCCCGGGGGCGCGCGAACGGTGGGACATCGGCATCTCCTGCGCCTGTTCGAAGGGTGTGGCGGGCAGTCTACGATCGCGCGCGGCCCGGCGCACCGCTCGTCCTGGGGGGATGGCGGGCATGCCGCACAATCGCCCATCACCTCAGGAGGACTGCGCGATGATCGACCACACCGGCGTGACCGTCAGCGACTTCCAGGCCAGCAAGGTCTTCTACGTCGCGGCGCTGGCCGCCATCGGCTACGAGAAACTGATGGAGTTCGGCCCCGAGATCACCGGCTCGGTGTCCGTGGCCGGCTTCGGCGAGCCGCCCAAGCCCGACTTCTGGATCAGCGCCGGCACGCCCAACCGGCCGGCCATCCACGTCGCGTTCCGCGTCGCGAACCGCGCGATGGTGCGCGCGTTCCACGCGGCGGCGCTGGCGGCGGGTGGCAGCTGCAACGGCCCCCCGGGCGTCCGGGCCCATTACCACCCGAACTACTATGGCGCCTTCGTGCTCGACCCGGACGGCCACAACATCGAGGCCGTCTGCCATGAACCGGAGACCGCATGACGCTTGACCCGATCCGCGGCCTGTGCGCCGTGGCCCTCGCCGCCCTCGCCTTTCCGGCCTGCGCCGACGAGGTGCAGGTGGCCGTCGCCGCCAACTTCTCGGCCGCCGCGCAGAAGATCGCCGCGCAGTTCGAGAAGGACACCGGCCACGTGGTCAAGTTGTCGTTCGGCGCGACGGGCAAGTTCTACGCGCAGATCGAGGCCGGCGCGCCGTTCGACGTGCTGGTGGCAGCCGACCAGAAGACGCCCGCCAAGCTGGCCGCCGAGGGCAAGGGCCTGCCTGCGACGCTGCACACCTACGCGATCGGCAAGCTGGTGCTGTGGTCGGCCGATCCGGCGCTGGTCGATGCCGACGGCGCGGTGCTCAGGGCCGGCAACTGGAAGCACCTGTCGGTCGCCGACGCCAAGCTCGCGCCCTACGGCCAGGCGGCCAGGGAGACGCTGGCGTCGCTCAAGCTCACCGACGCCGTGCAGCCACGCATCGTCACCGCCGAGAACATCGGCCAGGCGCTGCAGTTCGTGCAGAGCGGCAACGCGGAGCTGGGCTTCGTCGCGCTGGGCCAGGTGCAGCCGCCCGACGGCTCCAGGCCGGCAGGCTCGATGTGGGTGGTGCCGTCCAGCCTCTACGCGCCGATCCGGCAGGACGTCGTCGTCATCGCCGCCACCAGGGTTCCCAAGGCTGCCACGCAGTTCGTGGACTACCTCGCGAGCGACAAGGCACGCGAGGTGATCAAGGCCTGCGGCTACGGCTGGTGACGGGTCGGGCGTGACAGCGATGCGTCAAGCAGCGACAACCCGCTCGCGGGCCGGGCGCCGGGCCGCCCCAGGCCGGCCCGCGGCCCACTCGGTGGACGGAGCGCCGTGCCCGGCGCGGGAGGGACTCCATTGACCTGGGGCGACGATGCACAGGCGGTCTTCCTGACGCTCAAGCTCGCGTCCGTCGTCACCGTGCTGCTGCTCGCGCTGGGCACGCCGCTCGCGTGGTGGTTGGCGCACACGCGATCGCGCTGGAAGGCGCCGCTGTCGGCGCTCGTCGCGCTGCCGCTCGTGTTGCCGCCCACGGTGCTGGGCTTCTACCTGCTGATGCTGATGGGCCCGCACGGCGCCGTCGGCCGTGCGACGCAGGCGCTGGGCATCGGCCTGCTGCCCTTCAGCTTCGCGGGGCTCGTCGTGGCGTCGATGCTTTACTCGCTGCCGTTCGTGGTGCAGCCGATCCAGACCGCGTTCGAGGCGATCGGCGCGCGGCCGCTGGAAGCCGCCGCCACGCTGCGCGCCGGCCCGTGGGAGCGCTTCGCGCACGTGGCGCTGCCGCTCGCGCGGCGCGGCGTGATCACCGCGGCGGTGCTGGGCTTCGCGCACACGGTGGGCGAGTTCGGCGTCGTCCTGATGATCGGCGGCAACATCCCCGGCGCGACGCGCGTCATCTCGACGCAGCTGTACAACCACGTCGAGGCGATCGAGTACCCCGAGGCGCACCGGCTGGCCGCGATCCTGCTGGTGTTCAGCTTCGCCGTGCTGCTGGGCGTCTACCGGCTGCGGCCGCAGGGCGCGCTGGTGGCGGCGCCGGCCGACGGAGCGCCGCGCCCATGATCGAGGCGACGCTGCGGCTGCCGCGCGGGGCGTTCGCGCTGGACGTGGCGCTGTCCCTGCCCGCGCGCGGCACCAGCGCGCTGTTCGGGCCCTCGGGCTGCGGCAAGACGACGCTGCTGCGCTGCCTCGCGGGCCTGGAGCGCGCGCCCGGCGGACGCGTCGTCGTCGAGGGCGAGACCTGGCAGGACGACGCCGCGGGCGTGTTCGTGCCCGTGCATCGGCGCGCGGTGGGCGTCGTGTTCCAGGAGGCCAGCCTGTTCGAGCACCTGGACGTGCGCGCCAACGTCGAATTCGGCTGGAAGCGGCTGGCGCCGGCGCAGCGCCGCGTGTCCATCGAGCAGGCCGTCGAATGGACCGGGATCGGCGCGTTGATGGGCCGCTCGACCGCGGGCCTGTCCGGCGGCGAGCGCCAGCGCGTGGCGATCGCGCGCGCGCTGGCCGTCAGCCCGCGCCTTTTGCTGATGGACGAGCCGCTGGCGGCGCTCGACGCCGCCCGCAAGGCCGAGATCCTGCCGGCGATCGAGCGCCTGAACGAGCTGTCGGGCATCACCATCGTCTACGTCAGCCATGCGATCTCCGAAGTCGCGCGCCTGGCCGATCACGTCGTGCTGATGGAGGCCGGCCGCGCCGTCGCCGCGGGTCCGGTGGGCGAGCTCCTGAGCCGGCTGGACCTGCCGCTGCCGCCCGGCGAGGACGCAGGCGTCGTCCTCCTGGGCGAGATCGGCGCGCTCGACCAAGCCTGGCACATGGCGCGCCTGGACGTCCCGGGCGCGTCGTTCTGGACGCGCGACCCGTCGCTGCCCGTGGGCCACCTGATCCGGCTGCGCGTGCTCGCGCGCGACGTCTCGCTGAGCCTCGCGGAGCAGGCGGGCAGCAGCATCGCCAACCAGATCCCCGCGGTCGTCGAGGCCATCGCCGACGACACGCATCCCTCGCAGGTGCTCGTGCGCGTGCGCACGCACGGCGGCTCCAGCGCGCTGCTCGCGCGCGTGACGCGCCGCAGCGCGCAGGCGCTCGCGCTCGCGCCGGGGCTGCCGGTGTGGGCGATGGTCAAGTCGGTCGCGCTGCTGGATTGACGTCAGCCGCCCGATAGGATCGGGTTAGCCCGTATACAGAGCATCCTCCAGACTGTATACAGTTTTCCCACGTCGCCGCGGTGCCCGTCGCGCCGGGCCCGGTCCGGTCGGCGGTTGCGACGTCCACTCCTTACAGAGCCCGCTGTGGTGAGGGGAGGGTGCATGCGCCTTCAAGGCCTGCGCCCTCTTCACCCTGGAGGACGCGATGGACGCCACCCGCACGACAGCAACGCCTGTCTCCGCCGTTCAACCCGTGGACGAGCGCCTGCCGCCCGCGCGCCTCGCCGCGCTGGGCCTGCAGCACGTGCTGGTCATGTACGCCGGCGCGATCGCGGTGCCGCTGATCGTCGGGCGCGCGCTCAAGCTCGCGCCCGAGCAGGTGGCGATGCTGATCTCGGCCGACCTGCTGTGCTGCGGCCTCGTCACGCTGATCCAGTCGTTCGGCCTGAACCGCTGGTTCGGCATCCGGCTGCCCGTGATGATGGGCGTGACCTTCGCCGCCGTCGGCCCGATGGTGGCCATCGCCAACGGCGTGCCCGGCATGGACGGCGCGCGCGCCATCTTCGGCGCCGGCATCGGCGCGGGCGTCATGGCCATCCTCATCGCGCCGCTGATGAGCCGGCTGCTGCGCTTCTTCCCGCCGGTGGTCACCGGCACGACCATCGCGATCATCGGCATCAGCCTGATGCGCGTCGGCGTGGGCTGGGCGGTGGGCGGCCCGTCCAACGTGGCGCAGTTCACCGACGTGCCGCAGCTGGTGGCGATGGTCGAGGCAGCCAAGGTCGAGGCGGCCAGGGACGCGGCCTCCGGTGTCGCGACCGAGGCGATCGCGTCCGAGCGCGCCGCCTCGGTGGCGGTGACGGCGGCGGTGTCCGAGGCCGCCGCGTCGGCGCCCGCGCCGGGCCGCTTCGCGAAGATGTTCGCGAGGCTGAAGCTGCCCGGCCCGGTGCCGATGAACGACAACCCGGCCTACGGCGCGCTCGACAACATGGCGGTGTCCGGCGCGGTGCTGATGTTCATCC
>DATCRO010000832.1:0-3509 GCA_036569025.1 Burkholderiaceae bacterium | reverse complement strand
ACCACGCGGCCGCCTTGCTGATGCCGTAGGTGCCCAGCAGCGGCGTGTTGACCCAGCTGAGGATGGACAGGATGTTGTCGGGCGCGATGTCGCGGTGGTAGACCTCGGCGTCGTGCATCACCTCGAGCGCGCCGAGCAGCGGGTCGATCAGCGAGCGCATCCAGGCGTCGTCGAACGCGCCCGCCGGCAGCGCCTTGCGCATCTGGCGCAGCGTGCGGCCCTTGTACAGCGGCATGGCCATGTAGGCGGTGCCGTTGGCCTCCCAGAAGCGGAACACCTTGACGAGCGCGGGATGGTCGAAGCGGGCCAGCAGCCGGGCCTCGTTGACGAAGGACTGCAGGCCCAGCGCGAAGGTCTCCTCGTGCATGCGCGAGCGCAGCGTCACGCGTTCGGAGGCGCCGCGGCCGGCCAGCGAGACCGGCATGTATTCCTTGAGCGCGACGTCGCGCTGCAGCGCTTCGTCCCAGGCCCGGTAGACGATGCCGAAGCCGCCGGCGCCGATGACTTGGCGGATCTCGAACTCGGCCAGCCTGGCGCCGATCGGCAGGGCGTCGCTGCCCTCGTCCGGGGAAGGCGCGCTGCCGGGTCGGGCTTGGGGGGTGTCGGACATGGTGGCCCGTAGTGTGCCGCAGCCGGCGATCCCTGCTCAACGCGGCAGCGGGCGAGAAGGTGCACTGGGCGGCATTCCGTCGCATCATCGGTCGGGGCGAGGGGTCCGGGTGATCCCTGAGGAGCAGCGACGCGGGCGCGCGCCTGCAGACGGGGCCGGACCCTTGGAGCCGCGCGCCGCCGCGGCTTGGCCGACACCGGCATCCCCGTCAGGCCGTGAGCGCGTCGCGCAGGTAGACGCCCTGCGAGAGCCCGGCCTTGACCTGGCGCGTCCCCTCGTCGACGCGGACCTCCGTCTCGCCGGCTTCGATCGCCGCGTACGACTGCGCCACGACGTCGGCGGGCGTGGACTTGGGCACGTCGAACGCGCGGATCATGTCGGTATCGATGAAGCCGCCGTGGAAGCCGACCACCTGCGTGCCCTGCGCGCGCAGTTCCTCGCGCAGGCTGTTCGTGAGCGACCACGCGGCCGCCTTGCTGATGCCGTAGGTGCCCAGCAGCGGCGTGTTGACCCAGCTGAGGATGGACAGGATGTTGAGGATCGCGCCGCCGCCGTTGCGCGCGAGGATGGGCGCCAGCGCGCGGCTCATGTGCAGCACGCCGAACAGGTTGGTCTCGAGGTGCTCACGCAGCAGCGTGGCGGCGTCGCCGCCAGTCACGCCCCCCGTGCGCCCGATGCCGGCGTTGTTGACCAGCAGCGTGACATCGGGGCATTGCACGGCCGCCGCGGCGACTTCGGCCACGTTCGTGACATCGAGCTTGACGGGCACCATGCCGGGCAGCGTGACCCGGGACGGGTCGCGCGCGGCGGCATAGACCTTCGCGGCGCCCAGGGCGAGCGCCTGGCGCGCAAATTCCAGACCGAGGCCGCGATTGGCGCCGGTGACGAGGACGACGGAATCCTTGATCTTCATGATGTTTCCTTGGTGGAGTCGGGAGGGGTCGCGAAATATGATGAAAATCATATTTGGGGGTGAAAAAATCCTCGCGCATCCGCCGTGGCGGAAGGCGAGGCGCCTCTATTGCGGACGATCGCTGTCGTAGCGCGCCAGCAGGTCCTTCCTCGTGTCGGCCAGGACCGCTGCCGCGGCCTTCTCGTCGCTGCCGGCCAGCGCGCGCGCCAGCTGCACGGCGCCCAACAACGTGCTGACGACAGCCCACGCGGCCTCGCGCGGCGCGTCGGCGGGCAGCACTTTCTTCACGCGGGCGTGCATCTGCGTGATGAGCCGTCGCGACGGCGTCGCCACGGTCGGCGGCTGGCGGAACATCTCGCCCGACAGCAGCGACACGGGACAGCCGTTGTCGCAGTCGCGCACGTGCGCCATCGACAGGTAGATCTCGACGAACGCGCGCAACGGGCTCGCGCCGCCGGCCACCAAGCGATCGCCCTGCTCGCGCAGCACGCGGTCGATGTCGGCGCCGGCCTGTTCAACCGCCTCGGCCAGCAGGGCGTCGCGCGAGGCGAAGTGCGCGTAGAAACCGCCATGAGTCAGCTGTGCGGCGCGCATGACCTCCGTGACGTTCACGCCGCCGTAGCCCTCGCGCCGGATGGCGCGCGAGGCGGCGTCGAGGATGCGTGCATGGGAGGCGGCCTTGCGGTCGGTCGACACGGGCATGGGGGAAGTCGCTCGAATATGATGGAGATCATATTAGCAGCCCGGCTGCCGAGGCGCCCCGGCGATGTCCCCATCGGGGGCGGGGGAACCTGGATCAGTCCCCGTCGCGCGGCGTCAGGGTGAGGAACTCGACGCCCTGCGTGCGCGTGGAGCGCAGGTCGAAATGCGACAGCGAGGCCTGCCCCAGCAGCGCGACGCAGTGGTCGCACTTGACGGCCGGCACGTCGTGCAGGACGTACGGGCCCACGCGCAGGATCGGGATCGTGATGCCCTGCGCGGCGACCTGGCGGCCGTCGGCCGTCGTCATCGTCACGACCGGCTGGACGACGCGGTAGTCGATCCTGGCCTCGTCCAGCATCTCGGGCGTGACGGTGGTGGCCGACGCGCCGGTGTCGACCATGAACGCCAGCGGCTTGCCATTGCCCAGCGCCACCGGCGCGTAGAAGTGGCCGGCCATCACCGGCAGGCGCAGCGACCCGGCCGCGCCTGGCGCGACCGTGGCGAGCGCCGATTCGATCGCGATGCGCTGGCCCTCGAAGTAGCCGCGGCGTCCCTTGGCCGCCGCGTCGGCGTCGTAGCTGGCCAGCAGCGACAGCGCCTCGTAGGGCCGGCCGCGCGCCACCAGCAGGCGCGCCAGCTTGCCGCGCACGTCCACCAGGTTGGGCACCAGCGACAGCGAGCGATACGACCACTCGATGGCCTCGTCGTTGCGTCCCAGGCGCGCGAGGCTGTCGGCGTACCAGGCGAACAGGTCGTAGGTGCCTTCGCCGCTGTCGATCGCGCGCTGGAACTCGACGACCGCGTGCGCGTCGTCGTCGCGGTGCGCCATCACCAGGCCCAGGTGCGCGCGGGCGACGGCGTCGTCGGGCTGCTTCTTGAGCAGCGCCTCCAGGGTCTCCTGCGCGCAGGGCATGTCGGCGTCGCGCTCGCATCTGGCGATGCGATCGCGCATCTCGTCGGCCGTCAACGGCGGCCCGAACGCGCGCCGCCAGAGGCTGCCGACGTCCTCGTGCACGGCGAGCGCGGCCAGGCCGATCGCGGCCATCAGGCTGGCCGCGAGGACGAAGGTCTTGACGTGGGAGCGGTCGCTGCCGCCGTCCCAGCTCGAACGCGGCGGACGCAGCGGGGCGTCGTGGTCGGGCGGCGGCAGGTCGTTCGGCGCGGAGTCGAAGGTGGGCTCGGGCATCGGCTGGCACGGTTGAAGGGACGGGCCGGCGCCGCGCGCCGCGCGCGATGCCTCGCTCCCCTTGCCGCGGATTATCGACGCGGGCGGCGCGCCCGATC
>DATCRO010000831.1:0-2652 GCA_036569025.1 Burkholderiaceae bacterium | reverse complement strand
CAGCGCCTCGACGCCCACCATCTTGCCGTTGGCCACGTCCACCTTGGGCTGGTAGTACAGCACCAGCTCGTCGCGCTCGATGGCCTTGTGCAGCGCGCTCTCGAGCGCCAGCTTCTCGCGCCCGCGGCCGGCCAGGCGCGGCGTGTAGACCAGCGCGTCGTTGCGGCCCTGGCTCTTGACGGCGTACATCGCCACGTCGGAGTTGCGCAGCAGGTCGGCGACCGTGTTGCCGTCGCGCGGGAACAGCGCGATGCCCACCGACGCGGTGGCAAAGCAGTCCTGGCCCGCCACCACCACCGGCTCGCGCAGCGCCTCGAGGATGCGGGTGGCCACGCGCTGGGCGTCGGCCTCGTCGGCCACTTCGGGCAGCAGCGCGACGAACTCGTCGCCGCCCAGGCGGCCCACGGCCTCCAGCGTGCGGTGCGAGCGCGAGCCCGCCGTCTCGATCACGCCCTCGAACAGCTGCTCGCAGTGACGCACGCAGCCGCGCAGGCGGAACGCGACCTCCATCAGCAGCTCGTCGCCGGCCGCGTGGCCGAGGGTGTCGTTGATGACCTTGAAGCGGTCCAGGTCGATCAGCAGCAGCGCCACCTGGTGGCCCAGCCGGCGGCCGAACTCCAGCGCCCGCTCGGCGCGCCAGATCAGCTGGCGGCGGTTGGGCAGGTTCGTGAGCGCGTCGTAGTTGGCCAGGTGGCGGATGCGGTCTTCCGCGATGCGGCGGTCGGTCACGTCCTGCACGATGCCCGTGTAGGCGCAGCAGTGGCCGTGCTCGTCGAACTCGGGCTCGGCCTCGACGTGGATGATGCGGAAGCGCCCGTCGGGCAGCGTCATCGGCACGTCGGTGGCGATGACGGAGACCTGGTACAGGATCTGGCGGGCCAGGCGCACCAGCGGCTCGCGGTCCGTGGGCGCGATCATGCGCAGCATGTCGCGCAGGTTGACGCGGTCGTCCGGGCCGTAGCCGAACACGCGCAGGCCTTCCTCGGACAGCTCCAGGCCGTTGACGAAGCTGCGGTTGTCGTCCTGCCACCAGTCGAACGAGCCCATGCGGGCGAGGTCCTGGGCGCGGGCCAGCTTGGCCTTGCTGCGCTCGAGCTCCTGGCGCGTGCGCGACGCGCGCAGCAGGTAGCGCAGGCGGCCGGCGAGCAGGCTCCACTGCGTGGCCTTGACGAAGAAGTCCGTCGCGCCGACCTGGTAGGCGCGGTTGATCGAGGCCTCGTCGTCCAGGCCCGTGAGCATCAGCACCGGCACGTTGTCGAAGCCGGGCATGTTGCGCAGGGCGACGCAGGTCTCGAAGCCGTCCAGGCCCGGCATGATGGCGTCCAGCACCACGACGTCGGGCGTCCAGCTGGCCAGGCGCGTGAGGGCTTCCTCGCCGCCGGTGCAGGAGGTGATGTCGAAGCCGCGGTCGCGCAGGGCCGCGGCGGTCATGAGCAGGTTGACCTCGTCGTCGTCGACGAGCAGGACCGTCGGACGGCGGTCCGTGGCCTCCAGGCTCACGCCATGGTGCAGCGTCATCAGGAAGCCTCCGCCCTGCGGACTGCGGCGCGAGCGCCCTTCGGAGCGGCCGTGCGCGCGGTCATGAGGAAGCCTCCGCCCTGCGGACTGCGGCGCGAGCGCCCTTCGGAGCGGCCGTGCGCGCGCTCATGAGGCGGCCGCTTCGAGGTGTTGCAGGGTCTGGCCGACGGCAGCGTCCACGCGCTGGACCTCGGCGTGGAACTGCTCGAGCAGCGGCTGCGCGCCGGCCGCGTCACCCGCGCGGATCAGGCGTTCGATGTCGGCGCACAGCGCGGACAAACCGAGCGCCCCGATGCTGGCCGACGACGACTTGAGGGTGTGGGCGACGCGGCCCACCTGCTCCCAGGCCGCGTCGGCGTGCGCGACGCGCAGCTGTTCGACCAGCTTGGCCAGGGAAGCCTGGTACGTGGCGAGGACACGCTTGACGAGCTGCGCCTTGCCATCCGGATCCAGCGCCCGCAACTCGGCCATGCTGGCCGCATCCAGCACCGGCCTGGCCGCGCCCTCGATTCCGGGGTTGTTCAAATCGCCCATCGCCCTGAGTTTCTGTAGTCGAGCATTCTCGCCCTGTAATGTAAGCATGTCCGTGCGCCCCACGGGCGTCAATGGCGAAATACTCCGCAGGCAGGGGGCCTTTGGCGAGCCAGCCGCCCTCCCTCCAGCGGCCGAGCAATCGGGACGCCCGCCAACGGGTGTGGCGCCAAAGTGTCACGACCTCCCTACAGGCCCCAAGCCGGATGCCCGCTTCCCGGGTCTTCGGCATCCCGGCAGGCGAATCAATGCTCCTTACAATCGCTCGCATGTCACTTCCGCAGACTCGATGACCTCGACGATCGACGTGCTCGTGATCCTGGCGCTCGCCGCCTTCGGCGCGATCGGCGCCGTGGCGGGCGCGATGTGGATGAAGACACGCAACGCGGCCACGCTGCGCGAAGCCAGCGAGGAGCGCGCCCGCCTGCTGGCGCTGGCCGACTACTGGACGTGGGAGACCGACGCCACCCACAAGCTGGCCACCTGGCGCCCGCCCGCGCGGCGCGCCGACGGCTGGAAGCTCAATCCGCCGCTGGGCACGCCCCTGACGGCCATCGCCTCGCCCATCCCGGGCGCGGAAGGCGTGTCCCCTGGGACAGGCGG